>JBGVTM010000116.1 GCA_041862535.1 Candidatus Neomarinimicrobiota bacterium
CGCGTCTCGCGGCTGGTGGGCTCAATGACCAGGCACGCTTTGAGAACCCTCTCAGCCGCGGGATAATCCTCAACCGAAAGATAAAGTTGCCCTAGACTGAAAAGTAGGTGCTGGTAGGGAATGAGAACATCCTTCGGTAAGTCACTGCGCACAGTCTCCGATCCCGGTTGAGAGAATGGCACGATCCGCTCGAGATATTGAATCTGGCCTTGTATATTCTCCCGTGACTGCATCACCCGGTACATGATAAAATTGCCGCTGCTTTGCTTGGGAGTAATGTCCAGCGACTTTTGGGCATAGGTCTCGGCATCGTCCAGGCGATTCAGATGCCAGCTGGTCTCTGCAAGAGCGTTGAGTAGGGTGGAGGCCGAAGGACCCTGGAACTCGCGGATCTCCAACGCCCGCAGGTAGGCTTGAAGCGCCTGATCATGGTCATCCAAGAGGGCGTAATTCTGACCGAGAGTGTAGTGGGCATAGGCCGACTCGGGCTGCTCAGCAACCATAGTTTCCAGAAGAGTCTGGTTACGCTCCAGCTTGGCTCGTAGTTTCTCAGGGTCCAGGGCGTAACCCTGATGTTCAAGCACCACATTAGAGGACTTCTCCACACCCCCGGCAGCCTTCAGACTGGGGTGAACCTGCTCGTGGATGCGCCCGGAGAAGCGGAGCTTGGGGTGCCTCGAAAAAAGCCGGTGGGACATGGAGAGAGTATAGCTCATCTGGTCCGCCCGGAGGTTTCTAATCTGAACTTGATAAATAGTGGGGCGCTTCGGAGTAGTGAGCAGGCGCCTGAGGGGTTCTATAGAGGAAGGTACCAGCCGCTCATCCGCGTCGAGCCAGAAGATCCAATCACCAGTGGCATGCCGGAGAGACTCGTTCCGGGCAGCCGCGAAATCATCGATCCATTCGAAGTGGTGAATCTGGGCACCGAAGGATCTGGCAATGGCTATAGTGTCATCGGTCGAACCGGTATCCACAACCACCAGTTGGTCGGCTACCCCGGCGACACTGGTGAGGCAATCCGGCAACATAAGTGCCTCATCACGCACGATCATGCATACCGACAGCTTTCCTCTGGCCATCCTTAAGCCAGCTCTTAAAGACTATTCCGGAGAAAGTCTTGAATAACGAGTTCAGCGGCAGATCCACTCGGTTCACTCATGCCATGATCTTTTTGTCGAAATCCCTTAGCTCCGCCACTAACCGCACCTTGGCCAGTTTCTCATTAAAAAGGTCACGATTATTAACTCGGTAGGCCGGTTCACTTCCTTCGGGATGGAACAAATCCAGAACTCCCGACTGGGTGTAACTCTCCATCAACGGCTCGTAAACATTAAATGGCCGATTATAATGTTCCTGCAGGCGCTTTTCCAGGGTAGCAGCCGGGAAATCTTCAATGACACCCTGCTCCTGTATGATCACTTCCAGAACCCGCAGCAACTCCATTTCCTGCTTGTCCTTAAAGCTAAATTGATCCGACATCGTCTTAGCATGACCGCTTTCGACCATGTGGCGTTCCCGGCAATAGTCGGCCAGCTGGTAAAACTTGCCGGGGAATTCCAACACAAATACACGACCGATGCCTTCCCTGCGATCGCTTTGGCCCAGGTGGGCCGATACAAGCTTATTCACCGTATCATTGACCTTTTCCTCATCTAGGCCGAGGTAAAATGCGATAGTGGCCACAGCCTTGTTCCAGGGAAGAAGGATTTTCTCGTGGGCATCTGGTTCCTCTTGCTTAGCTAACATAGCCAGCAGGTTGACGACCTGCCGTCCCGCCCCCCTGGTGAGCAGGATACTCTGGTTCTTGGTTGCCGTCCTCAAGCGCTCTACGATGATTGCAAAGAAGGTCTGTAGCCACTTGGGAACCTCCTCCAAGCGACTGCGAAACATCTCGCGACTGATTTCCAGCAGCAGGACATTGGTGACCGCCGTGGCAGTTGCCGACCGGGGATAGTTATTGATGATCGACATCTCGCCGAAAATAGAGCCCGGCCCGAGCTTGGCCAAAATGGTCTTCTGGTCTCCCAGCATCTTGGAGATTTCTACCTGGCCTTCCAGAATGATAAACATGGTTTGGCCTGACTCACCATCCCGAAAGATCACCTCATCCTTATTAACCCGCCGTTTCAGCCGTTCCTCCAAAAAGCCCATGTCCCTGTTCCTTCCTATTAATTAAGTAATAGACTTATGATCGGAAACAGGCACCCGCCTACTGGACTTCAGGCGTCCCGGGAAATCTTCTCCAGCATCTCCCGGGCTTGCGCGTGATCGGGCTTAGCCGCCAGAACAGCTTCAAGATGGCGTTTGGCCTCATCCATCCGATCCACCTCGGCATACAGTGAAGACAGGATAAAGTGGGTTTGCCAGTCGTTGGGATCATCCTTCAAGATACCCATGAGGAGGCCGATCCCCTCTTCAAACTGTTCCGTCTCCAAGAACGTTTGCCCCAGTAGCCGTCTGGCATCCAGGTTGCGAGGATTATTCTCTAAGATCTGCGCCAGCCGTAGCTGGGCGGTCTTCAAGTCCCCTTCGGTCATATCAATCAGCGCGAGACCCTGTAGGACCGGGGCCCATCCCCGTTTTAAGCTTACAGCCCGCTGGTAGTGATTCCTAGCTTCCCGTAGGTCACCGCCCAGATGGGCGATGAGTCCCAGGCCGTACACTGCCTCCACTCGAGTGGGATCTTCCAGCAAGACTTCCCGGCACAGCTTGCCCCCACTTTCAAAATCACCCCGGTTGATCAGCTGGATGGCCTCATTGGCCTTTCGCTCCAGGACCTGGATAAGGAGCTCACCCTTCTCCAGGAGCCAATCCGGGTCTACATCGGGCCACTTGGCGCGAAATATTTGCTCATTCTTCCTTAGAGAGGCCTGGTAATCAATCTGGTTAGCCGCGAACGTCCGGCTGCCAAAATGGTGAATAAAGGTGCTTTCATCCACCATGACGGCGTATCCCTTCTCCCGCACCCGTAGGCATAGGTCATCGTCTTCGTAATTACCGGAGCCAAAGTTCTCGTCGAGACCGCCTAGCTCGTCGTAGAGTGCTTTGCGAATGAGAATGGCAAATCCTGCGATGCGGCGGCGGGGGGTTATCCTGCCGCGGTTCGCGGTGCGCACCGTCTTAGCAAACCTGTAATATCCCTCATCGTCCTGGTAGGGTACCTCCGCTAACCGCTGTCGACCGCTGATATAATTGGTAATCGGTCCCACCATACCAATGCGTTCATCGCGCTCCAGCGCACTCACCAAGCCGTCCAACCAGCCATCAGCTACCAGAACATCGTTGTTAAGCAAGAGGAGGTACTGGCCTCTGGCCGCCTTAGCACCCTGGTTATTGCCGGTCGAGAAGCCAACGTTGGTATTGTTTTCAATTAATCGGTAGTTAGAATTGGCCGATACCACTCCGCGGAGATATATTTTGCTCCCGTCGGTGGATTCATTGTCTACGAAGATCACCTCGTGAGGGTAGTTGGTATGCGCCCGCAAGGAGTCGACGCAGCGCTTGGTATACTCAAGGGCATTGAAGGTCAGCATAACAATAGACACATCATAGTGATCAAGCCGGTGGCCGCTTTGTGACAATAGGGACTCGATTTTCCCTGACCATCTCCTCTGTAGGGCAGCGATATTTTCATTCACATGGTCGAAACGGCCCGGGGTCTGGGATTTGTAATGGTAGACCACACTCCCCGGAGTATAGATATTCTTGCGCCCCTTCTCCAGAACCCTGAGGCATAAATCCACATCCTCATACCCATTGATAAAATCCTCATCGAATCCTTTGAGGCTGTGAAAGAAGGACTTTTTGATGAGCAGACAGGCAGCGGTGAGAGCTGGGAACGAGCGCGCTTCATTCACGGCGGGCGCATAGGCCGGGAATTCATGGTAGGCGTGATAGGGATAAACCGGATGGGGATAGTTGCGGATCAGTACCCCGGCGTGTTGAATGGTATGGCTCTCAGGATAAAGCAGCCTGGCTCCCACTGTGCCGGCGTCGGGAACCCGTTGATGAGCCTCCAGCAGAGCATGAAGCCAGCCCTCCTGAGGGATAGTATCATTATTCAGAAAGACGAGGTATTCCCCTCGAGCCACCACCGCACCCTGATTGTTGGACTCAGCAAAGGTGGCACCTTCCTTGTTATAAAGGTAACTGATATCCCCTTCCAGGGCTTTTAGGAACTCACTGAGCTCATCGGTGGATCCATTGTCCACAATGATGATTTCATGGCTGATGTCCCTGACGGTACTACGCACTTCACGGAGGCACTGGCGGGTGAGCTCGAGGCGGTCTTTTACCGGGATAATGATGGATACCAGCGGGCGCGTTATCGGTGCCGGTGTTCTGGATGGTTCAGACAAGACGCGGCTAAAAAGCTCATACCATCCCCGAGCCAGGACACCCAGGGTCCGTTCTCGGCGCACATAGTCCTGGGCCTGGACTCGAACCCGCTGCAATTCATCCGGGTGGTCAATCAGGAATTTGACCTTGGAATACCATTGATCCGGGTCCGCGCCATCCACCAGCAGCCCGGTCTCACCATCCTTCACACTGTTAGAATAGGGCGCGATTTTCGAATAGACCCCCGCAATCCCTTGTGAGGCATACTCCAGATACTTGATATCGCTTTTGCAGTCATTAAAGCGGTTCGACTGGAGTGGCGCCAGGCCAATTGCCAGATTTGCTTCGGTAAGCACCCGGGCGTAATCCTGATAATTTTTATGACCCTTGAGGTATTCCACCGTCGGATCGTCTTCGAACTCCTCTGGTAGATGCCAGAAAAAGACCAGTTTGACCTTATTCCTATATTCTTTCTGGATCCTTTTGAGGGCCGGCACCACCTGCTGGAAGTCGGCGCCATGGGTCATGCCGCCAGCGTAGCCGATCCGGATGGGATCGTTCCCCGGTGGGAGCGGTTCCTTCATCTGGAAAAGCGTCTCATCCAGCTGATTGGCCAGCACAGTGATGCTAGGGTTATAATCCCCCAGCGCCTCCTTCAAGCCTTCCGTTGATACAGTGACGACATCCACCATCCGGAGGAACTCCAGGATGGTCTGGCGGATTTTGGCCTGACGAAAATACCTGTAGATCGGGTGTTCCGGCGGCAGCTCCAGCAGATTATCATCGATCTCGTAGATCGTCCGCTGGCCCCGCGCTTGTGCGTAGCGCAAGGCCTCCAGCATCTCGGGGCGGTCCTCACGCTGAAACACTACAACGTCAAAATCATCGATAATGCTGAGCGAGACAGTCGTTTTCGACTCCAGGAATAAGGTACGGAAGCTGATCAGCCCATCCTTCTCCAGACGGGCCAGAGGACCCAGCAACCGTACATCAGCTACGGCATCCGTGTGGAGCGTGAAGACGAGGACATTTATCGGTCTTGCTGCCTGGTTGTCTGCTTGCGGGTGCATTTCGATCCCGGAATCCCTTACTGCTACTGATGGTGACTATTCTACAACTTGCATCCGGTCGGGGCCTGTACCGGAAAATTCCATATTTTTATAAGCAAATTCATCACTATCAAGACCCCTCGGAATCTGGCTCGCCCAGGTCGGCGGGAGAGCCACTTTTCTGCGAGCCGGGTTGCTGGCCGGCCAATATTGCCAGGTTCTCACGGGCGGTTTTATTCTGCGGGTCGATCTCTAACACCCGCTCAAATATGCTGCGGGCATTAATCGGATCACCCATGCCTACATGGCAGATACCTAGAGCCAATAAGCTTTTCACATCCTGAGGAGCGGTCCGCGTGATTAAGGCGAAGGCCTGGCGGGCATCATCAAACCGTTCAGCCTTAAGATACATACGCCCCAATATCCTCCAGGCGTCCAGATTAGCCGGATAAAGCTTGATTGCTTGCCTGAGAGCTGCTATCGCCTCATCATCCTTATTTAGCCGCAGACAGAGCGCTCCCAGGCTGATATAGCCCGGTGCGTACCAGGGATAGTCGGTGGTGGCTTTGAAATACTCGCGGCGGGCACCCTCAACATCTCCGGTTTGCAGCAGCAGGTCGCCCAGGGTGACAACAACCCAGGGATCCTCAGGCGCTAATGCCGCCACTTTGCGTAAAACTCCGATCGCACGCGTTGAATCACTGTTACTCAGGTAGTCATGGGCCTGCTTTATTATCGGCAGGGCCTCATCGGGCCATTGGGCCCTTACATTCAGGGGCTGGAACTTGATTTCCACCGGCCATTCCGGATGCCAGTAGCCCAGTCGCTGACCCTGTTCGAGTATATCTTCCCAGAACACCTGAGAACGCTGCACGGCGTCAGGTGCCTCCTGACCCTGTTCGCTATGCAGCCGGAAATAGCTGAGAGTTTTTACAAGGTAGATCAGATCGCCTTTGCCCAGGAGGTTCAGCCACATGGCAACGTCATTGATATATTCAAATTGAATGCCGCCGAAAGTGTTGATGGAGGGGCTAACATCCTCCAGGTCGCGTTTGCGGAAGATAGCGGTGGTAGGCTCGCCTACGAAATTCAACTTCTTTGAGAGCATGGCGTTACAAACAGACCGGCCCTCAAGTAGACTGTCGTCGGAAACCATGCGCTGGGTGGAGGGAAGATCTATTAAGGGATTACCCCGCTCATCGATAATCTGCCGGTGACTGGTCACCAGGGTAACACCGGGATACCGCTGGAGACAGCGCGCCAGGAGAGTCACACAGTCTGGATGGAGGAGGTCATCGTCGTTGAGGTATTTAACGTATTCACCAGCGGCCAGCTCGAAACAGCGCTGATAATTCCCGTAGCGTCCGAGCTGTTTTTCGTTTTTTACATACCTGATTCTTTCATCCGCGGCTGCCACTTCATCCACCACTGCCTTGATATCCCCGTTGCGGCAGTCGTCGCAAATGAGAATCTCCAGGTGGGGGTAGGTCTGATTGAGAGCACTTTCCAGGGAGGCCTTAAAGTACCGCTGGTTATAGGCCGGAATGACCACACTAATCAGCGGAGCAGCATCTGAGTTTTGCACTTCAGGCTGGAATTTATTAGACATAGAATTATTTATAGTGACTAATTGCTAAAATCAGCAGACGGCTGTGGTTCACATAGCCGCGGGTGACAACTTTTCCCACCATCTCAATCTCACTTTCCCGCAAGCAACGGTTTATGGTCCTACCCACCGGCTGTCCTCGGCATCAGGTTTCCTCGGAATCGGCAGAGGCGGCAGTCAACGCCGCCAGGTTAGCTTCGGC
>JBGVTM010000117.1 GCA_041862535.1 Candidatus Neomarinimicrobiota bacterium
CCGGTAGGTCTCCAGGGCCCCCAAGGTCCTAAGGGTGACAAAGGGGATAAGGGCGACTCAGGCCTGGCCGGTCCCCAGGGCTTGAAAGGTGACAAAGGTGATAAAGGCGACTCAGGTCCCCAGGGTCCCCAAGGTTTGAAGGGTGATAAGGGTGATCAAGGTGATCCCGGCCCTGCTGGTCCAGAAGGTTCCCAAGGGCTGAAGGGTGATAAAGGTGATCCCGGCCCTGCCGGTTCGGAAGGTCCCCAGGGTCCCCAAGGTCTGAAGGGTGATAAGGGTGATCTAGGCCTGGCCGGTCCCCAGGGCTTGAAAGGCGACAAAGGTGATAAAGGCGATCCCGGCCCTGCTGGTCCAGAAGGTTCCCAAGGGCTGAAGGGTGATAAGGGTGATCCAGGCCTTCAGGGCCTCCCAGGTCTTACTGGTCCCCAGGGTCCCCTGGGCCCGCAGGGTCCCCCAGGTTCTGAAGGTCCTCCAGGGCCTCCTGGCACCAGCTTGTGGACCGACAACCTACCCTTCCAAATTGTCAGTACCCAAGCCAAGGTAGGCATCGGGACGGCGCGTGCAACCAATATATTAACCGTGGCTCGATACTCCAGGACCGATCCGATTGCGGATGCCTGGACGACTTACAGTTCGAGGCGCTGGAAGACGAACATCAGGCCCATCGAGGGGGCTTTGGATAAAGTGCTGCGGTTGCGGGGGGTCTATTATGATTGGAAGGCGGACGGCAAACATGATATCGGCCTGATCGCGGAAGAGGTGGGTGAGGTGATACCGGAAGTGGTGGCCTATGAAGAGAACGGCAGGGATGCTCAATCCGTGGATTACGCCCGGCTGGTGGCTGTGTTAATAGAAGGCATGAAGCAGCAGCAAAAGGAAATCGAAGCTCTGAAAGCGGCCCTCGCAACCTACGAGTATCGATCTAAACTCGTTCTTCAAGAGTAGTAGCCGGGACCAGGGATGTCTGCCATAAAGCGAAAATTGCCGTCCGGCATCCTGATTGGACTGATACTGGTTATCTGTCCAGCACTAATTCGGGCTCAGGGCAGTACAGTTTCCTGGTCGTCGGTCAATATGGCTTTCGCATTGTCCAGCTCCCCCAACACCACTGCAAAGTCAGCTGCCGGTCAGGTTTTCCTCGGTCGGGCGGAAGGAGCGGATACCCGTATTGAAAGCGGTTATTATGGCTATGGCGTCGCGCGTGGCTCTGCTCTGGCACTGGACGAGACCGATGGTCTACCCTCGGACTACGCTCTCAGGCAGAATTACCCCAATCCCTTCAACCCTGTCACAACCATCCAGTTTGAGCTGCCAAAGCCAACCGCGGTCTATCTGGTAGTATATGATCTCCTTGGCCGTGAGGTGCGGCACCTGGTACAGGGCCAAAAGGGACCCGGGTATCACAAGGTTCTCTGGAACGGCAAGGCTGCCGATGGCCGGGATGCACCCGCAGGCATCTATATCGCCCGCCTGCTCGTCCCGTCGCAGGCTGGAATGACGCCCGAGTATGCCAAAAGCATCAAGATGCTGCTGCTGAAATAACGCGGCCATTCCGTCCCCAGACTAATCCTTTCCTGAATTACCACAATCCGTAATAAATCGAGTGAGTTAGACCTTCGTTCTAGATACCCTTCCGTAAACACTCTCTGCGGCATTTTCACCAGCGGGTAAATAAGAATACAACTTGACATAGGCGGTGGTGTTGTGTAGCTTGCGCAAACGTTTGCATAATCCTATCTCCTGAAACCTGTCTGATCCTGGAACTGAAACGTGGCCAGCTCTTATCCGACAATCAAAGACCTCGCCAATCGTCTAGGACTTTCCCCCTCCACTATCTCCAGGGCGCTGCATGATCATCCAGCCATCAGCCAGAAGACCAAGGCAAGAGTCAAGGCGCTGGCGCAGGAGCTGGAGTACTACCCGGACTCCATCGCCCGCAGTCTCCAGATGAAAGGGACCAAGACTGTCGGCGTTATTGTCCCGGAGATCCGGCATCACTTCTTCTCATCGGCCATTGACGGCATTGAGGATGTGGCCTACAAAGAAGGCTATACCATCATTGTCTCTAAATCCAACGAGAAGCATGATCGGGAGGTCGTCAATACCCGGAGCATGGTCTCGAACCGGGTAGCCGGGCTGATCGTATCGGTAGCTCAAACAACTTCCAACAGTCGGCACTTTCAACGGGTGAAGGAGCGGGGCATCCCGCTGGTTTTTTTTGACCGCATTCTGGAAGATGTGGATGTGAGCAAGGTGGTGGTAGATGACTATGCCGGAGCCCTGAGCGCTGTTGAGCACCTGATCGATTCAGGCTACCGTCGGATCGCCCACCTGGCCGGCCCGCGACATCTCTACATTTCCCGGGAGCGACTCCGGGGATACCTCGATGCCCTGGCAGGGTATGGGCTAGCCGTAGATGAGGCTCTTATTATCCACGGCGGCTTGCATGAGGAGGACGGCGAGGCGGGCTTTAAAGAATTAAAGAAGCTGCCCAATGCCCCGGATGCCGTGTTCGCAGTGAATGATCCGGTAGCAATCGGGGCCTTCAGGGTGATCAAGGCCAACAATCTCCGTATACCGGATGACGTCGGGCTGGTTGGGTTCAGCAATAATCCGATTACCGAGATCATCGAGCCCCCGTTGTCCACGGTGGATCAACCGGGATATGAGATGGGGCAGACCGCTGCCCGTCTGTTACTGGAGGCAATTGACGGGCAAGGTTCAGTCTCCAAACCGGTCACCCGGATACTGAAGACGCACCTAATCATTCGCGGTTCCTCCCGGAAAACCAGGATTGCCGATCAGTGAACGCCAAGGTATCTGTATCGGTCTGCTATTATGCCCCCGAGTGGGTCGAGCCATTGGATGTGGACCGGCCGCGGGAAGTCCGGTCGGGATCGTTAATAACGGGTCGGATTTTTCGGCTGGCTCTCCTGGAGATGATCCGCCCGGTACAGCAGGCCGTCCATCAGCTACACCCTAACAAGTAAGGAAACCAGATGACCTTTCAGATCGGTTCTATTGATTGGATAATAATAGGCTTGTACTTCGCTTTTGTGCTGGGTATCGGTGTTTATCTCCGGCGGTTTGCCGGGACCGGGGAGGACTTTTTTCTCGCCGGTCGGCGGAATAGCTCCTGGGTGGCCGGGCTGGCCTTCTTGAGCGCCAATATGGGTGCTCTGGAGCTCATGGGCATGACCGGCAATACGTTCGAGTACGGCATGTATGTGGCCCATTTCTACTGGATCGGGGCGATTCCGGCCATGCTCTTTTTGGCCATCTACATGATGCCTTTCTACTACAGCAGTCGCATTCACTCCATTCCCGGCTACCTGAGGCTGCGATTTGATGAAAAAACCCGGGTGCTCAATGCCATTGCATTTGGCGTCATGACCCTGCTGGTGTCGGGGATTAACCTGTATGCCATGGCTCTGGTGCTGCGCACTTTCCTGGGGTGGAACTGGGATGTGTGTATGTGGGCTTCGGCGGGCACGGTAGCCGCTTATGTGGCCCTGGGCGGGCTTATGTCGGCCATTTTCACTGAGATCATCCAGTTCTTCCTCATCTGGTTCGGCCTGCTGCTGGTGCCTATCCTGGGACTGGTTGAGGTAGGCGGCTGGTCGGAGATTGCCGCGCGGATTCCCGAGGCCATGACCAGCTTATGGTCTACCTCCGGTGATCCCGCCAACAATGGCATGCAGGTCACCTGGGCTGGTATCGTTCTGGGTCTGGGGTTCGTGCTTTCCTTCGGGTACTGGACGACGGATTTCCTGGTCGTTCAGCGGGCCTTTTCATCCCGGGATTTACGCTCGGCGCGCATGACCCCGATCATCGCCTCGTTTTTTAAAATGGCCTTGCCATTTATCGTTATCCTGGCAGGGTTGATTGCCTGGGCACTGGCGCAGGATCCCGACAGCGGGTTTGCCTTACTGCAGGAGGGGGAACAACTACGGTACGATTCGGCCCTGCCGTTGCTCATTGCCCGGTACTATCCTCAGGGGCTTATCGGTCTGGGGGTGACGGCTTTGCTGGCCGGCTTCATGGCCGGTCAGGCCGGGAATATCAGCGCCTTCAATACGGTCTGGACCTATGATATCTACCGTTCAGTGATCAATAAAAGTGCTTCGGATGCGCACTATGTGTGGATGGGGCGGGTAGCCACGGTGGCGGGCATTTTCCTCAGCGTCATGACGGCCTACTGGGCCAAGTCTTTCCCCAGCATCATGGACTATATGCAGGCCATATTCAGCTGGGTGAACGCCCCCTTGTTTGCCACCATGCTCTTGGGCATGTTTGTTATCTGGATCACGCCCACCGGCGCTTTCTGGGGATTGATATTGGGTATGCTCTCTTCTTTCGGGATGTTCCTGGCGGTGAAGTTCGGCTGGATGTCGGCCCACATCATCACTCTATCGGAGACCTCGAGCCCGATGGCGGCCAATTTCTGGCGGGCCTGGTGGGCCTGGCTGATCACCTTTGTAGCTACCATCGCCATCAGCCGGTTTACCAAACCCCGAGCCAAGGAGGAGCTGGTTGGGCTGGTCAAGGGGCTCACCGAGGTCCCCACAGTGGGTGCGTTGCCCTTCTACAGGCGCCCGGCCACTATGGCGGTGGTGTCTCTGATCCTGGCAGTAGCTATCAATATTATCTTCTGGTAAGATCCCCAGGGTTCTTAACCGGGTGATGCAATAGGAGAAATCAATATGACCGACAAATCAATGCTCTCAATCTGGTTTTTTGTGGGTG
>JBGVTM010000118.1 GCA_041862535.1 Candidatus Neomarinimicrobiota bacterium
TGTTTACCACCGCTGGGCGGAGGTCTACCTGCCTAATTACGGCTGGATTCCCGTAGACGCTTCGCGTGGCGATAAGCCGTCACCGCGGGACCAGGCCACCTACATCGGGCAACTCTCCAACCGCTTCCTCATCACCACCCAGGGCGGCGGCGACTCGGAATACCTGGGATGGTACTACAATTCGCATGAGACCTATCAGACTGATCCCCAGGTACGTATCAACATCGAGGCCTTCGGCGAGTGGGAGCCAATTATCACAGGTGAAGGGGAATAATACAAACAAAGGCCTTCCGTACTACGTAATGAGAGGAACGAATTATGAACAGATGGCGAGGACGCTATACTTGGGGAACAGAACTAACAATAACAATTAAATGATGTTTATCAACTTAAGAATGGAGGATGCGGCATGCATTTAAAACCTTTGTCTATTCTAATTTGCTTAATCTTCTTGATTTCAAGCGGCTGCATTTCCAATGAAAATGAGGCTCATCCTTACCATTTCGAAAAGATACAGGTTTTCGATAAAGGTTATGTTAATGCCTAATTCCCCTCAGATGAAAACTGTCATTCAAGCGAGTGGTAGAATTGCCTATTGCGAAGTGACCTCTCAGTCTAATGATACCTTAACGGCATGGCAGAACACCGTATCGGACATAGACCTCGAGGCTATGGACAGTGTATATGTAGCGACAAATATCATCGAACAAACCGATGTTGAGCTCCCGCAGGGAGAAGATGGTTGTGTTGGCGGGGCGGCAATTGATATTTATATCCAGAGCAGTGGGGAACAAGAAAATACCTTCTCAATTCCTGGAACAGTCCGATGCAAAGACGAATGGATTCCTGAGAATGTTCGCCAATTTCTGGATTACGTTGATAGTATTCGATCAAAATATCAGTCAGTACCAGTGCACTAGCTAATAAGATTTAGGTTTTCAAGTCAGGTAGAGTATTTAATCTATGATGCACTTGATCCCTGAATGCCGTGCCCGGAATAAGAACAACCGGATACAACCGTGTCTATCAATCACCCATCCTTCAGCCCCAGCCTGACAGCAGCAACCATCGACCTCCTTGCCCGGCTCATCACCAGGGCCAAGTGCCCGAAAATCGATATGGTGCTGGCCGGCTGCTCTATTCTGTTAACACTCCTGATTCTCATAGACTGCGGCCGGCCCTCGGCAAACGAAGTCCGCTTCAATGAGCTCCTGGCCGGCCAGCTGGCGCGCTATCCCCAGATGCAGGTGCAGGACCTCTATAAGTTCATCTACCAGGCTGCCCTGGGCAGCGAACATGCCGTTTATGACCTGCCCACGGCACGCAGGCAGCTGGCACGGGAGCTCGCCACCCTCAGGTATGCGCCTATAACGGAACCACTCAGCGATACCCTTTCACCAGATGGCCGGCTGGTGCGGATTCACCTGCGGCCCTACCTGAGCAGGGGCGGTAACCCGGATGCCCTGGTGGCAGCCTTTGTCCGCACCGCCAGCGAGTTCCGGGGAAAAACCGCTGTCCTGAAGCGCTACTGGTCCTACGCCGAGGCCATGGCCAAGGACGATGAGTTGCCGTTCACCCCCGGTGAGTTGAAGGCCTTTTTCGCCGAGATGCGGTCGCAGGGATTCCCGGCGGTGCACCATTCCGAGCCATACCGGACGGCATATCATCCGGCGTACCGGGTGATTTTGCGCGAATATCTCGATCTGCCCTGAAAATGACCAACACCAAAATTTTAAAAGCAGGGAATGTAAATATATTGTATCCGCCGGGTTAATCGGCGTGGCTAACAGGCAAGGGGAACAAACCATGAAAGCTAAACGGAAGTGGATACTGTCAGGTTCACTTCTGGCTTCCGCCTTACTTTTAACCGGATGCATAGGAGGAAGGAAAATGGAAGTACAGGATTTTATCGAAATTGCAGCGCCACCTGAGGGAATCTGGTCCTTCATGGTGGAGCCAGAGAAGATCCTGGAGTGGTGCATCACCTTCGAGAAATTCGAGTATCTCTCCGATCAGCGCAGCGGCGTGGGCACACCGCTGTACATCGAGGAAAGAGCCGGCAGCCGACTCATGCAGCTGAACTTCAGCGTTACGGAATGGGTGGAGCATGAGCGGCTGGCTTTCAGGATGACGTCGGGAGAATTTGTAAAGGGGTACGAACAGAGCTGGACCGTGGAGGCCACTCCGTCCGGCAGCCGATTTACCTTCTGGGAGGAGGTCAAACTGCCCTACGGGATTTTCGGCCGAATAATCGGATTGTTCGCCCGGCGCGTCTCAGCGGCCACCGTCAAGGAAATGCTGGCCAAGCTGCAAAGCCTGGCGGAAGCCTGAGAAACTCGTCGGCTAGAGATTGACCAGAACCTGGTGTTCGGCTGTCAGGAAGCCGATCGCCTCATCACCCTTGACATTCTCGATTCCAGCTGCTATCCTATGCCACGCCCAGGGACACCTAAACCATGCCAGCCACTGAAAATACAGGCGCGTCTGTTGCTAGTCTCCAGGCCACTCTCGACCGGCTGACGCAGGCGGCGCAGCTGGTGGAGCCGCTGGCGGAGGGCCGGGTCCGCTGCCTGGCCTGTGCGCACCGCTGCCGCATCTCCGAGGGCGGCCGCGGCATCTGCCAAGTGCGGTTCAATCGGGAGGGAACCCTCTGGGTGCCCCACGGCTACGTGGTGGGCCTGCACAACGATCCCATCGAGAAAAAGCCTTTGTACCACTTCCTCCCCGGCACCAACGCCCTGACCTTCGGCATGCTGGGGTGCTGCTTCCACTGCCCCTTCTGCCAGAACTGGCTTTCATCCCAGGCCCTGCGGGACGAGCGGGCGGGCGTCCTCCCCGACGAGATCTCTGCCGAACGGGTGGTAGACACCGCCCAGCGCTCACGCTCAAGGGCCGTGGTGAGCTCCTACAACGAACCGCTCATCTCTATCGAGTGGGCCGTCGAGATATTCAAACCCGCCCGCCAGGCGGGCCTCAAAACCGCCTGCGTCTCCAACGGCAACGCCACCCCCGAGGCCCTGGAATACCTGCGACCCCATACCGACGGATACAAGGTGGACCTCAAGTCCATGAGCGACCGCACCTACCGCCAGCTGGGCGGTGTACGCCAGAACGTGCTGGACACGATCCAGCGTGCCTGGGAGCTGGGCTTCTGGGTGGAGGTGGTCACCCTGGTGGTCCCCGGCCTGAATGATTCCGACGAGGAGCTGCGCTCGATCGCCGACTTCATCGCCGCCATCTCACCCGACATCCCCTGGCACGTGACCGCTTTCCACCGGGATTACAAGTTCACCGATCGGGACAACACCTCCGTCCGCCAGCTCCTCCGGGCCTGGGACCTGGGCCGC
>JBGVTM010000119.1 GCA_041862535.1 Candidatus Neomarinimicrobiota bacterium
CTGGCTTTCTCGTATTGTAATGCATATTCTTCAGCAACCTTCCCAATCTTATTTCGAATATTTGTATCTTGGATAGTCTTGTAAATACCTTCACGTAGATAAGCAAGAAGATGGTTTACATGATCTAAGTATCGAGTTTCAACAAGAGCTCTCTCAGGTGTCACTAGAATAAGTCCAACGCGAGAAAGCAATTTTAACCATAGGATTATCTCTGAAGAATCATCAGGACTTCTATCGTAAACTAATGTTTCGTAACTTGTATCAGCTCGAAACCTATTTAATAAATCACTACAACATCGATCACATGAAACCGGATTAAGGAAAATCTTCTTAACCATAAATTCCTTGGCTTTTTCAGAAATCTGAAAGGCAACATCTACTTGTGCCTGACCGAATTGATTGCCTAGATTTGTGATAACAATTCCTCGTTGTGTTGCTTTTATGAAGCCATAGCTAATTCCCTCAGAAATTACATCGCTTGGTGAAGCATCAGATTCGATTAACATTGAAGCATGTAGACGCCTTTTTAGCTCCGATTCTATGATACACCGAGTACGTAAGGCCTTATACATTGCACACAGATTTGCCAATTCGTCAGGTTTAACTACCATAGCGAGAGAGAAATATTAATATATGTTTCTCTACGAGTTCTAAATCAACCTCTTCTTCTGCTCCAAGATCTTCTGACCAATAACCAGCGAATTCACGAGGTATATCTCCCTCTAATATCTGATGCATAGCCTGCATTTTTTGTTTAAGCCGATCATGAACTACATCATCAATCGATTCTTTGGCAATTATCAGGTGATAACAGGTTTCTTGCGTTTTCGCAAGCCCGAGTCTATGAATTCTATCCATTGATTGAAGGTAGTGCGCACAATTGAAGGATCGGTCAAGATATATTGCTTGATGACATACTCTATGTAGTGAAATAGACTCAGCACAGGCTGCTGGATTAGCAATGAGTATTTCACAATTTGGATTATCCTTGAATTTCTTTATTAGACCTTCTCTCGTAATTTCATCTTTATCAGAAACTAAGGCAATTCCACCATGAATAATTACTGGATTATAAGCCGTTAAAAGACTTGCAATCATCTGTAGATTATGGACGAATGTGGACCATATGATAACCTTTTCACCACTTGAACAAATCTCATTCGCTAATTCTGATACAAGTGCAATTTTCTCAGGAACTTCATAATCTGCGTAGTGCTCTATAGCGGTGCTAAGCGGTACGCTACGTAACTCGATAGGCGGAAGACCGAACTCATCGCATTTTTTTAGGAGTAACGCAGGGTTGGAGGCTATTTGAAGTAGACGCACAGCTCTAGCTCTTCTCCATTCGCGAAGAGCATTCCTGTCCTGTGGAGATTCTGAAAGCTGTTTAAGGAATCGCGCAGCGACACCCGCATAAATCCTTTTTTGTAGTGGGCTTAATTGGCATCTGTGAATCTTAAAAGTTTGAGGTGGCAAACCAAGCTGACTTTTGGTAGTTCGAAAGAAGAGAGGTCCGACACGTTCTTGAAGGGCGTCTATAACATCACTTTGTTCCCGATCGCGAATTTCATAAATATATCGATCCGAAGAACCAAGAGGATGCTGATTGTACCACAGAAATTGAAATTGTGACCACAAATCAGCAGGGCTGTTAGGCATCGGGGTGCCAGTGAGAATAATTCGACGTACTGAAAAAGGGGCAAGCATTAATGAAGCAGAAGCCAGCTTACCACCTTTAGGGCGTTTGATATAATGTGATTCATCTAGGACCGTGAGATACTTGCGGCCTTTTAGCATTCGAATTATATAATCTACATCATTCGCAGCCGTATGATAGGTAAGGAGTATAAGTTCATATCGATGTGCTAGTAAATAGCATTCTAAACGTTCCTCTAGTGGTCTTCCAGCCAATCGGATGCTTTTTGCACTTTTTCCGAAACACTCTTTAAATTCATCCTCCCAAGGTTGAAAACTACTCGTTGGCCCAATTACTAAAAGTGAATCTAATTTTCCTTGTTGCCTCAATATTTGGAAATAAGCTAATGCAATCGTGGTTTTCCCACTACCAGGAACAGAAAAATTAGCACCATTCTCTACAGTGAGGAGATGATGTACAGCATGTATTTGGAAATCCTTTAGTTCCCTTATAAATACATTTGCTAGCGTCTGTTTTATATTTTTTTTTGCATTATCTTCAATTTTATATTTCGCTTTTTTCCCACGAACTAGTTTTTCATTGTACTCTATTTTTTCATCTCTTATCTTTTCCAAGATTTGTTCACAGTTATCATCTAGCTCATAGTCTATTTCATATTTGTTTAAGTGTTGAATAAGTTTCTGCAGTTTAAGAGATATTTCTACCCCCACCTCAATCTGCCATTCACTTAATTTCTCGTTAAATGTGGCGCCTAGGGTACCACGGAAGTAAATCCTATGTATAGGCTTATTTAAGATTCCTAAGCCTTCTTGATCGAAATATTTAATGCTTAAGGTATTACGGTCTATTATTAATTTTATCAAGAGATCAATACCTCGATTTTTACCTCCGTATCGATCAATCTAGGCACGGAACCTACGAGTTATTTTTCTTAGTTCATTAATAGCTGTAATTATTTGTTGTAGGATAGTATCTATTTCTGGGTCGTCTAATTTATCTGGCTCTAGCGGTATGCCATTAATATTATTGAGTGCTCTTTTAGCTAAGACTATTGGACGCTCAGTGTCCTTTATAATCTTTTCTTTTTCTTTTGCATCCTCAAATAAGGTTTTTAATTCGTTCTTGCGAGCAGCTTTCCAAACTGCCTCCTCATGCAAATCCCTTGCTTCAATTGCTGTTTGAATTCCTCCCTCATCTAACGATTCATAATAGTCTTCATCATCTGTTTCTCCAGTATCAGATGAACGACCTAATCCTTCTTCACAAAGTTCTTTATCCGTAAGATTAGAATCTAAATCAAGAGCATATTTTATAATTTCCCAAGGTTCTTTTTTAGCAAATATATCTCGCAAATCCCTTATACGCCAATGTGAAAATCCTCCTCTAATATAATAAAACCCAACTAATTTAAATTCATTAATATCATTTTCATCTGGAGTCCAGTCTCTTCTAATCGGGCCCCTTGGTCTTTGAGCCCATGAAATTATATTTTGTAGATCAATAAAATGTTCAGCCACACCTTTCACGAGATAATATCTACCCGGCTTCCTTATAAAATCTGAAAGGTATTCATCAATTAAATTCAATCGTTCTAAATCACTACTCATTTTTTCCGATGTTACGCCATAAATTCTAGCAGCCATATCCACGATTTTAAGTCCTGAATCTATACCTTCTTTTAATTTGAGTAAGTTGTTAATTGGACTATAATCTAGCTGTTGGGGGGCGGACATCTGAATACCAGCTTCGATAAGCCAAAGCTCTGATTTTGTTATCTCTGATGGAAGTACATGAACTTCTAGGTACTTATATCTTTCTTCTCCTGTTTCAGCATAAAGCTCCTCTAATAATGCTTTCCTTCGATTTCCATTTATTACTATTCCGTCACACGTAATGATTCCTGGTCGAATCTGTCCTTTCTTAGCAAGGTCCTCTTTGATCTTCTCATTCTCATCTTTTCGTATAGATAGAAGTAAATCTTTGATAATCTTTTGATCATCCTGATCCCAGATATTAAGAGATCGTCCTAATTCTGCCTCTTTCTCAATAACTTCAGCGTGGATTCGGCCATTTGCTTTATTGAATGCTAGTTCATTATTATTAAGCGTATAAATTGGCTCTTGTTGAACTTTCCCTTTAACCTCTAATTTATCATATCTAAGTGTTTTATCTTCCTGTTGTCCTTTTAAATAAGCCTGAATAATCCTTTTTTTTGACTTATCAAATGGCATTGTAGCTGGCATGAGTTACCTCCACACTTCAATAAGGATGATTAATAGTAATCACACTTATACTCTACCCCTTGGTGGATTTATTTTATTTAATGACTTTTCTTTCCTTGTTAACCTTATCGGTATCCGTCCAGTTTGAGAAGCTTTAGTAAAGAATTTATTCTCCCATAATACTTCTGTGCGTGGATAATCCCTTCCAGACGTATCGCGTGTATTTGTTTCAATTTCCTTTCTATTCCAGCCTTTATCAGGTGTAAGTATTGAATTATACAATTCAGAGTCATACCCGCTAATTAATATCATACACCGGGCTTTTGAACATAGATTCAACAATTCTGAATGAAAGCTTTCATTATTCGCATCGTGTCGGTAGTTATGGCTGCGATTCGCGAAGTATGGGGGATCTAAATAAACCAATGTAGCAGGCCTATCAATAAACATTTTTAATAGTTCGCGTGCATCTCTATTTTCGATTCGTACATTCCTTAGTCTTTCTACAACTAAAGCGATGCGGTCGGGTAGGTTGTACCAGCGGTTCACTCTCGCTTCTCGATTACCACGAGAATATGATTGCGAAAATGAAAAGCCAGCTTTCTTCGGCTCAACAGTTCCGTTAACTGTCATCATTGCTGTGATTAAAAATCGTCTAGCTCTTTCCAGAGGATTTAGGTTGTTTGTTTTTTCTCTAACACGTTGGTACTCAGCTCTGGCATATGGTGTGAGGGCTATAACTCTGCAGAGTTCACTGGTGTTATATCTGATTTGATCAAAGAGATTAATAATTTCCCCATCAATATCATTTATCACTTCTATTGGTGCGGGTTTTTTAGCAAGAGTGATGGCGGCAGATCCACAAAAAGTCTCTACCCATGCGTTGTGTGGTGGAAGTAATTCGACTATTTTTGTAGCTAGTCGCTGCTTAGCACCGTAGTAGCCGAAAGGAGGTTTGATGGATTTGGCAGTTTTGAATTTTGGTGAAATAGATCCATTTGTATAGTAATCATCTTCATGCATTTTCACACCTCAGAGTTCAATTAGAAATTTAAATGAGACAGACTATGATAGAAAGTGTTTTATTTTTCATCCTATGACTTAATCAGATATCCTATGACACTTAACTATTATCTATGAAGTAACATGCCATGCCTTTGAAGCCTGATATTCTGTCTGTAACCTTGCTTAAATATATTTTTCACTTCTTTCTGATACAATAAATAACCTTGATGTGATATCACTTGGATCAGTCGTGCCTGTCGATTAATACTCATAATAACATAGACGGGGAAAATTCGCGAAATCAAATCAGGTCCCGGATTCTGGACCAGATAAGAAGTGTGATGCGCCCCAGGCGGACGACGCCAGGCCGCTGCGTGACTGGTCGCCGCAGGGTTGGCGTTCTGGTTCTATGTCAGTGGACGGAGGGGAGCCGGCTAAATAAGTCTTTTCTTGAAGGTATAGGTCACGTTCATGCTGAAGCCCAGGCCGCTGCGGTTACTTTCTTCCTGGCTGAAGGCTGATAGCTGACCGCTGGCGGCTCCTTTCGCGCCCCTTCGTCAAGCCCCGCTACACTTCGTTACGCAGGGTAAACTCAGGGCAGGCCCCGGTCTTTGCAGTCCCGCGGCTTTTGATGTAGCTTTAGCCGCCTTAGTTACCTGTTATTTTAAAAGGACTATAGCTATGTACACCCTCCGCGGCAAAGTATTAATCTTCCCCCTATTCTTCACCGTCCTGTTGCTGGGCCAGGCCAGTGATCGACAGCTCACCCTGGAAGACATCTTCCTCAACCGCACCTACGAAGGCGAGTCCTTCCGGGTCGAGGCCTGGATCGAGGACGGCACGGCCTACCTTACCACCGAGAAGACCGACAGCGGCCGGTTCGTTATCCGGCACGACGTTGCCACCGGCGAGGAGACCGTTTTCCTGGACAGCACGGCGCTGGTGGTGGCCGGCCAGGAGGAGCCGCTCCCGCTCGACGGCTACCGGCTTTCGCCGGACGAGCGCTGGGTGCTCTTTGCCGGCAGTGAACGGCGCATCTGGCGGCGCTCACAGGAAGCCGCCTACATCCTGCACGAGCGGCAGACGGGGGTCACCCGCCGCCTGACCGCTGAGGCGCGCCCCCAGTCCAACGCCTGCTTCTCACCGGACAGCCGATACGTGGCCTACGTGATGGGCAACGACCTCTACGTCTACGACCTGGATAAGGGCAAGACGCGCCGCCTGACCAAGGACGGCAGCGAGAGCATCATCAACGCCCAGGCCGACTGGCTGTACGAGGAGGAATTCTCGCTGACCCGGGCCTACGAATGGTCGCCCGACAGCAAGTCCATCATCTACATTCGCTTCGACCAGGGTCACCTGCCATTTTATACCCTCAAGGACGAGCTGCAGCATTACCCGGCGCTCACGCAGATCCGCTACCCGAAGGTGGGCGAGCGCAACAGCCTGGTGCAAGTGGGTGTGGTGGATGTGCAGAAGGGTCGGACGCGGTGGCTGGACCTGGGCCCGGAGACCGACATCTACGTCCCGCGCCTGTTCTGGACCGGCCAGGAGGGGCAGGCAGCTTTCTACCGCCTGGACCGGCCCCAGCACCGGCTGGAGCTGGTGCTCGCCGAGGCCCGCACCGGCAAGACCCGGGTCGCCGCCGTCCAGAGCGACACGGGCTGGGTGGACGTCACCGACGACCTGCACTTCATTGACGATGGCCGGCGCTTCATCTGGACCAGCGAGGAATCCGGCTACCGGCACGTCTACCTCCACGACCTCGCCGCCGGCCAGGCGCGCGCCCTCACTTCCGGCGATTGGGAGGTCTCGGGCATTGTGGACGTGGATGAGGAAGGCCAGGTGGTCTACTTCAGCGGCAAAAAGGACGCCGTGACCGAACAGCACGTATACCGGGTGGCATTTGACGGCTCCGACCTGCAGCGTCTCACCCAGCCCGGCGGATGGTACTCCTGCTCCTTCGCCCCCGGTTTCAAACACTACGTCCAGTCATGGTCTGATCGCAATACGCCTTCGCGCATAAGTTTGCACACCGCCGATGGCGAACTGGTGCGCTGGCTCGTGAAGGACCCCCCTACCGCCCTGCAGGAACTGGACTTACCGGCCTGGGAGTTATTCACCCTCACCACCAGCGATGGTGCCGACCTTAACGCGGTAATCCTGAAGCCGAAGGGCTTCAATCCGGGCCGGAAGTATCCGACCGTCATATATACCTATGGCGGTCCCGGCTCGCAGCTGGTCGCCGACCGCTGGGGCGGGCGGGGGGCGCTCTGGCACCAATACCTGGCCCAGGAAGGGTTCGCGGTACTCACCGTTGATAACCGCGGCACCGGCGGGCGGGGCGAGGCCTTCAAGAACCTGGCCTACAGCGACATCGGCAAATGGGCCCTGAACGACCAGATCGAGGCCGCCAAGTGGATCGGCCGCCAGGGCTGGGGCGACCCGGAGCGCATCGCCATCTGGGGCTGGTCCGGCGGGGGCTACCTGACCGCCCTGTGCCTCACCGCCGGCGCCGAGTACTTCAAGTGCGGCATCGCCGTGGCCCCGGTGACCGACTTCCGCCTGTACGATACCGCCTGGACCGAGCGCTACATGGGCCTGCTGCCCCGGAATAAGGCCGGCTACGACTCAACCGACGTGCTCAGCTACGTAGACCGCTATAAGGGTGGGCTCCTGCTGGTTCACGGCACCGGCGACGACAACGTCCATCCCCAGAATACCTGGCAGCTCATCGAGAAGCTGACCGAGCGGAATAAGCCGTTTGACCTGATGATGTATCCCGGCAAGAATCACGGCCTGCCCGGGACGCACTACCATCTGTACAGCAAGATGACCAGGTTCCTGAAAGCAAATCTTGGGGGCTGACTGAAATAGCGCTAAAGACCAGCTAAAATCCTGCGGTCCTGGAATGGGTGGACCGTCCCTGCAGGGCGCGAGCTGCGGCCTGCTCAGGCGGAAAATCCGCTTCCGCTGTCGACCGATTCCCGCTTATATAAGATTTGTTTATCCTAATATCCTTTTCTTATTGCAACCTTCTCGCGAGTAGGTCTAAATTGAGACGGAAGGGAAATAGGAATTGTTCCCCGGAAGTGGGTATTAAAGGGCTATGACTTTACGTAATCTGCACCTCTTCCCACCAAGCATAGGACCGGATGTCACCTCCTTCGACCTATCGGGTTGTTTAATCATTCCATCCCCCGCCCTGATACCCAGGACCAGTTTGAATGACCGCCGCTGCAGCAAGAGCGGGTTCCTGCCCGTGCCCGTCCGTTCAAAGCGGGATCAGCGATCCCCCTACCTCCGGTAGATGAACCTCGGCTCCGCAAAGGCATTGATCGCAATCCCATCCGGGGCTGGCTATTTGTGTGATCCTGACGATAATGCGAGGGGGCGCTGAATCATGAAGCTTAACTGCTGGGATTACATGAATTGCGGGCGCGAGGTTGATGGAGCCAATGTGGTCACCCGCGGTATCTGCCCGGCCTGGTCATATTGGACCTTTCAGGGCAAAAACGGTGGTTTCCGCGCGGGACGCTATTGCTGGAACGTCGCCGGCACCTTCCGCGAGGGAGAGCCCCTGTGCACCCACGCCGCCGAGTTTAGCAGCTGCACCAAATGCGATTTCTACCGGCTGGTCGAAAAGGAGGAAGGCAAAAACTTTGCGGCCTAGGCGCGGGTGATGCTTTATCACTGAGCCTCAGGTCCACGAATACACAAAGGGATAAAGGACGCTATGAACTACTGGCGTGTACCGCTTGACCTCGAAGAGATCGAAATTCCGCACGGCGAGATCCACCTGATCGTGGATCGCTGTAAAGGCTGCGGCTTCTGCGTTGAGTATTGTCCCCGGGATGTCCTTGAGTTGTCCACTGAATTCAACCGCAAGGGTTATCACTATCCGAATATCCTGAATCAGGGCTCCTGCGTAAACTGTAATTTGTGTGAAATGATCTGCCCCGAATTTGCCATCTTCTGCCTGGAAGCGGAGAAGAGGCACCCGGAGCCTGAAGAAGTCCTTCAAGGAGGTAAATAGTCGTGAAGGCTGATCCTATCGGCGTCGCTACGGGCAGCTATTACATGGACGGCGACCACGCCTGTGCGGAGGGCGCCATCGCCGGGGGCTGCCGCTTCTTCGCCGGCTATCCCATCACACCCTCTACTGAGGTAGCCGAGAGAATTTCAGAACGCTTCCCCAAAGTGGGCGGCATGTTCATCCAGATGGAGGACGAACTAGCTTCCATGGCGGCCATTATCGGCGCCGCCTGGGCCGGAACCAAGGCGATGACGGTCACTTCAGGCCCCGGCTTCTCCCTGATGATGGAAAACCTGGGCCTCGGAGCCATGATGGAAACTCCCTGCGTGGTGGTCAACGTCCAGCGCGGGGGCCCTTCCACCGGCCTGCCCACCCTCACCGGCCAGGCAGATATGATGCAGGCACGCTGGGGCTCCCACGGGGATTACGAGATCATCGCCCTCTCCCCCAACTCACCCCAGGAATGCTTCGACCTGACCATCACCGCCCTCAACCTCGCCGAGCAGTGGCGGGTCCCGGTCCTGTTCATGATGGACGAGTGCGTGGGACACATGACCGAGAAAGTGGTGATCCCCAAACCCGAGGAAATCGATATCGTCCCGAGGAAATACTACCAGGGTGATCGGGAAACCTACCGTCCTTTCAAGTTCGACGGTACGGCAAACATTGCCCCCATGGTCAAGGCCGGGGATGGCTACTTCATTCACGTGACGGGACTGACCCACGACGAGCGGGGCTACCCGATCATCAACGCCGACGCCCAGGACAAGAACGTCCGCCACCTGGTTGATAAAATTCGCAATAACGCGGAGAAAATCTGGATAATCGAGGAGGACAGCGTTGAGGACGCCGAGGTGGTCGTCGTCTCTTACGGCATCACTTCCCGGGTGGCCCTGAAGGCGGTGGAAGCGGCCCGGAACAAGGGCATTAAAGTCGGCACCTTGAGGCTGATCACCGTGTGGCCGTTTCCCGAAGCGCGGGTTCGACAGCTGGCCCGCAAAGTGAAAACATTTGTGGTCCCGGAAATCAACATGGGACAAATCGTACTGGAGGTTGAGCGCTCCGCACAGGGACAGGCCAGGAGCATCCTGGTCCCCCACGCGGGAGGCTGGGTACACGATCCGAACGACATCCTGGCAGCCATCGAGGAGGGCGCAGCATGAGCGAGATGGAACAAGAATACAGCGACACTCTGACCATACCGCCACCGGAAGAAGAACTGCGCCACCCCATGGAACAGTACCTCCGCATGGAACGGCTGCCCCATATCTGGTGCTCCACCTGCGGTATCGGCACTGTCCTCACCGCCTTCATCGCCGGCCTACAAAAATCCGGGCTGGATCGCAAAAAAGTGGCCGTGATCTCAGGGATCGGCTGTTCGGGCCGCGCCGCCGGCTATCTCCGCCTGGACTCCTTCCACTCCACTCATGGCCGCGCCATACCCTTCGGAACCGGACTCGCACTGGGGAACCCCGAACTGAAGATAGCCGTGATCAGCGGCGACGGGGATCTGGTGGCCATCGGGGGAAATCACCTCATCCACGCCGCCCGACGAAACATCAATATGACGATCATCTGCATCAACAATTTCAATTATGCCATGACCGGTGGCCAGGCGGGTCCCACCACCCCCATTGAGGCCAACGCCTCCACGGCCCCCTACGGCTGCTACGAATTCCCCTTCAACCTGCCTCACCTGGCCGAATCGAGCGGAGCAGTGTACGTAGCCCGCTGGACGGCCCTGCACATCCGTCGGCTCACCAATGCCGTAGCCGATGCTCTCCTCAAGCCGGGATTCTCCTTCATCGAGGTGGTCTGCCCCTGCACCACCCTCTACGCCCGCCGCAACCGGCTGGGCGACGGCCTGGACCTCATGCGCTTCTACCACGACAACGCCATTATCAAACACGGCGCGGATACCCGCGAAGTGGACATCGAGTTCCAGAAAAGCATCATCGTCGGCAAATTCGTCGATAAAGACAAACCGACCTTCCTGGAAAAACGTGATCAGTTCCTGAAATCCAAACTGGGTGACCAGTTCGTGCCATACAGGCCACCTACGCCGTGAGTTTTTAGTGATTGGTGATTGGTCGGCATACTGATTATGGAGGATAATAGTTCTGATCAGGACAAACTGTATAAGCTGGAGGATTTTGAACTTTATAAGACTGCCGGCAATTTTCGCAAGAAAGTTTATGAGGTTCTAAAAGCATTGGCACGGGCTATATAGCATACCTGAAGAAAAGCCAGGATATGGCAAGTAAATAGGTACTATAATGAGAATAGATATCAACACCCAATCACCAGTAACCAGTTGCGACAAGAAGGGCACTTGACCATGGACATTAGATTTTCCGGCTTTGGAGGACAGGGAATCATTAAAGCCGGCATTCTGGTCGGCAAGGCCGCCTCCCTGTTCGATAACAAGTTCGGCACTTTAACCCAGAGCTTTGGCCCGGAAGCCCGCGGCGGAGCCTGCTCCGCCCAAATCGTCATCGACGACTCCCCGGTGCTCTACCCCTACATCGTGGTCCCCGAAATCCTGGTCACCATGTCCCAGGAAGCCTACGAGAAGTTCAACGAAGAGCTGATCCCCGGGGGTATCCTGCTTACCGACGAAGACCTGGTCAAAACCGATAAGTTTCGAAAAGACGTCAAGGTCTATTCCATCCCCTCTACGAGAATCGCTGAAGAGATGGGGAACCGTATCTTCGCCAACGTGGTCATGATCGGCTTCTTCACCGCTGTTACCAGAGTGGTCAGCCCGGAGGCGGTGCAAAAGGCCCTGCCCGGTGCCGTGCCTGACCGATTTATTGACGTCAATATCGAAGCCTTCGAGCGGGGGTATGACTATGGAATGAATTTGCTGAAAAAGAAGCAACCGGCGGCGAAGGCCAAGACGGGAACCAAAAAGAAAGTGAAAGCTGCAGCTTGATCTGCTTCAAAGAGATGCTGGTTCCATCTACAGACAGTTGATAGTCAGGGATATGATCATATTGCACCGGTCACCAACCGCTCTCAGCAGCATTCACAGCACGCTCTCGGGTGCCCCTGGATTTTTTCTCTACCCCGATGTAATTCGCGTACTCGTAACGCAACGAAGCAAACGGCGGAGGTAAGCTTGACAGACAAGGGAGTCCTTGTCCTTGGAGGCGGGATTGCCGGCATGCAGGCGGCCTTGGACCTGGCTAATAGCGGCATTAAGGTCCATCTGGTGGAAAGGCGTCCCAGCATCGGTGGCCGGATGGCCCAGCTGGACAAAACTTTTCCCTCCATGGACTGCGCTATATGAATCCTTGGACCGAGGATGATGGATGTCGGTCGACATCCTAACATAATACTCTACACCAACAGCCAGCTGACCGAGCTTACTGGATCAGCCGGGGCTTTTACAGCCGAGATTTCTGTAAAGACCCGGTATGTAGACCCGGATCTATGTACCGCTTGCGGTGATTGTTCAGCTGTGTGCCCCGTCGCCCGACCCAGTGACTTCGATGTGGGTCTGAGCACTCGGAAGGCTATTTATCAGCCCTTTCCCCAGGCAGTACCCTCAGCCTATATCATGGATGATCAGGATTGCCTGGGGCATGTACCCATTGCGTGCGGCAAGTGTGCCGACGCCTGCAAGGTCGGGTGTATTGATTTCGACCGGCCGGATGAAATCATCGAAGTTGAGGTGACCGCTGTAATTGTCGCCACAGGCATTGATTATTACAATCCCCGGGAAGCCAGCGAATACGGATATACCCGGTTCCTGAACGTCGTCACCAGCTTTGAATTGGAACGATTGCTCTCGGCCAGCGGTCCTACCAAAGGTGAACTGCTACGATTCACCAACCGTGAGACGCCCGAAACCATTGCTTTTATCAACTGTGTGGGTTCGCGCAACGAAAAGCTGGACATTCATTATTGCAGCCGCATCTGTTGCATGAATTCCATTAAATCAGCTCTGGTTATTAGAGAACATTATCCCGACGCTGAGATTCTGGTCTTCTATGTCGATATCCGGGCCTTCGGCAAAGGATTTGAAGAGTACTTCCAACGGGCGCTTGACAAGGGCGTAAAGTTCATCAAAGGGAAGCCCTCCAAGATTGTGGAAGACCCCCAGACCAACGATCCCATTTTATTTGTTGAAAACACGCAAGATGGATCAGTTTCGAAATTCCCCGTCGATTTAGCGATTTTAAATGCCGCCATCATACCTTCGGGGGGCACGAAAGAACTGGCGGAGGTGGTGGGTATCGAACTGGATGAAGATAGCTTTTTCAAAGAATTGGACCCGTGTGCGAACCCTCTCGAATCCACCCGACCGGGTATTTTCCTATGCGGCTGTTCAACCGCCCCGAAAGATATCACCGATTCCATCGCGGAAGCCTCCGGCGCCGCGGCAAAAGCAGCCCTCGTTCCTGAACCTGAAGAGTTGGAGAAGGAGGAGGGAGAGGAAGAAATAGAGAAAGAAGAAGTAGAAATGGAGCCGGAGACGATCGCAGCGGGTGAATCCCTTGCTGAGACCGAGGGAGCGCCTGCAGGGGAGATACCCCAGCTCGACGTATCCGGTGAACCTCGAATCGGCGTTTTCATCTGTCATTGCGGTTTGAATATTGCCGGGGTTGTCTGTATAGAGGAAGTCGTGGAGTATGCTCGATTACTGGCTGATGTGGCCTATGTCGAAGATAGCCTGTTCACCTGTGCCAGCAGCACTCAGGAGCACCTTCAGGAAATGATTCTGGAACACGACCTGAACCGGGTAGTTGTAGCGGCCTGCACTCCCAGGACCCACGAGCCCATTTTTCAGGAGACCCTCAGAGCGGTGGGCCTCAATCCCTACCTGTTTGAGATGGCCAACATTCGTGATCAATGTTCATGGGTCCATCAGAATTCGCCAGAAGCCGCGACGGCTAAAGCCAGGGACTTGGTCCGCATGTCAGTGGCCCGGGTGAGAAGACTGCAGCCGCTGGAGCCGAGGGAAATGACCCTGAAAATTGCGGTTCTCGTCGTAGGTGGGGGGGTGGCTGGCATGCAGGCGGCCAGCGATATTAGCAGTCGGGGATTCAAGACCATCCTTATAGAGAGGGAGTCCCAGCTTGGTGGGCGGGTTTCCCAGGTGGCCACGCTCTACCCCAGCGGCATGGCCGGCAAGCAACTGGTGTCCCAGAAACTGAAAGAGCTCCATGAAGCGAATGTGGAAATCCTGACCAATACCTGTATTGAAGGAATTAGCGGGTTTGTCGGAAACTTCACTGTGTGCCTAGCAAGTCAATCCAACGGTAGAAGCCTGAAACGGGATATTGACGTGGGGGCAATTGTCCTGGCCATCGGTTCCGACCTGTATAAACCGGATGGTGAATTCGGTTATGGCCAATATGCCAATGCCTTCACAAATATGGAGGTCGAGCGGCTGCTGGTGGAGAAGGGGAAATTCACTGTTGCTGGCAAGAAGCCGCGTTCTATCGTTTATTTCCAGTGTGTCGGTTCGAGGAACCCGGAGACCAACCCGGGTTGTTCCCGCTACTGTTGTCAGACCGCTATCAAGCAAGCCATCAAGTTCCGCCAGCAGGGAATCAATGTGACCATTTTTTACCGGGACATCCGCATGTACAGCGTAGGCGCCGAGCGGATGTATCGGAAGGCCCGGGAGCTGGGCATTCTCTTCGTACCGTATTCAGTGAGTGATCCACCGAAAGTCATTGGTAAGCAAAGGGTGGAGTGCGTGGAGTTCCACCAACCCATTCTGGATACTGTCCTACGTCTGACAGTGGATGCGGTGGTGCTCTCTGTAGGTATGGTCCCCAAAGTCGGTGAGCACGACAACCTAGCCAATTTGCTCAAGGTAACTCGCAGCGGGGATCAATTCTTCATGGAGCGTCATCCGAAGCTGGGTCCCGTCGAGACCACGACGGAGGGTGTATTTCTCACAGGATGCGCCCAAGCCCCGAAGGACATCGGCGATTCAATCGTCCAATCCTCCGCGGTAGCGGCCAAGGTCGCTGCGCTACTCTCCAAAGGAACGATCAATCTGGAGCCCATTACGTCATTTGTGACCAAGGAGTTCTGTCGAGCCTGCGAGACGTGCGTAGCGATTTGCGAATACAATGCCATTGCGATCGAAGAGGAAGCGGGATTGAGGTTTGCGGTAGTGAACGAGGCTCTTTGCAAAGGCTGTGGCACCTGTGCCGCTCATTGTCCCTCAGGCGCCATTGACACCCATCATTTCCTGAAAGAGCAAATCGACGCCGTGCTCGATGCTCTGCTTACCAGTTGAAGCGTCATCTCTACGAGGGTAGTATAGCCCGGATCGTCTGATGAGCAGGAAAAAAGACTTCGAGCCCAAAATTGTCACTTTCGCCTGCAACTGGTGCAGTTATCCGGCGGCGGACACCGCCGGTGTGGGACGCATGCAGTATGCACCTGATATCCGGATCGTCCGGGTGATGTGTTCGGGACGAGTGGATCCCGCTTTTGTACTCAGAGCTTTCGAGCGGGGTGCGGATGGAGTCTTGATCACCGGTTGTCACCTGGTGGATTGCCACTACCTGTTCGGGGCCAGGGTGATGGAAGAAACCTACAAGTCGATCCAGCAGCTGGTGCACTTGCTGGGTATCGAACCAGAGCGCCTCCGCTACGAACAAATCTCGGCGGCGGAAGCAGCTAAATTCGTCAGGGTTGTCAATGAGTTCGTGGAAAGCGTGAAGAAGGTTGGCCCCCGACTCGACAGTGACCCCGGCGATATAGGTGGTGGAAAAATGACCGAGATCAGCGGCGATGAAATGGGGAGCATTCCCCAATAGTATCGTTAGCATTGCAGGTGCCTGAGAATGGTATGAACGCTGAGCTCATCGAGAGGATCAGACAAACAAACGGGCTAGCCTGCCTGGAATGTGGCAAGTGCACGAGTGTCTGCCCGGTCTCCACCTTTAGCCGACAGTACTCGCCTCGGATCATGCTGGCCAAAGCGGTCCGCCACCATTTTGAGGCCATATTCCAGGATTACGACCTGTGGAGCTGCCTGACCTGTAAGAAATGTGATGAATATTGTCCATCGGGCGTTCATTTTACCGAATTGATAAGAGCCCTGAGAGCCAGCGCCAAGCGATCCGGGTTTGACGGGAAATGTTCCCACTCTGGTGCGCTTCAATCGTTATCGAGAATCATGGCCGCCGAGCATCTGAAGCAGAACCGGCTGGACTGGTTGCCAAACGATCTTAAGACTACACAGAAGGGGGATATCCTCTACTTCGTGGGCTGTGCTCCATACTTCGACGTATTCTTTACCGACCTTGAGCTGCAGACGCTGGATGCCGCCAGAAGCAGCATCAGGATCCTGAACGCGCTGGGTATTTCCCCTGTTCTCCTGCCCAATGAGCGTTGCTGCGGCCATGACCTGCTTTGGAACGGCGATGTCGAGAATTTCAAACGGCTGGCCGAACACAACCTGAAGGAAATCGCAAGGACCGGGCCGAAGACCATCCTGTTTTCCTGCGCCGAGTGTATGAGCGCCTTTAAGAACCTTTATCCAGAACATGGCTTTACCGTTAAAGCCGAATTGAAGCACATGAGCCAGTTCCTGGCTGAAAAGATTGAATCAGGGGAGTTGGAGCTCGGACCAAGTGCGAGGCCAGTGACGTATCAGGACCCCTGCCGTCTCGGTCGTCATATGGGGATTTATGGGGAGCCGCGCCGAATACTGGCGGAAGGGAGTAGCGAAGGAAACGGGGGTGTCGGGTTCTATGAGATGAAACAATCGGGTTCTCGATCACTCTGCTGCGGTGTGAGCGCCTGGATGAATTGCGATACCACTTCCAAAGCGATTCAGACCGCACGGCTTAAACAGGCAAAAGAATCCGGCGCGCAGTTACTCGCGGTAGCCTGTCCTAAATGCCAAATCCATCTGGTCTGCGCTATGAAGGATAAGAAAGTGAATGAGAGCTACGGTATTGATATACAGGATATCGCCACGATTACCCTGGGAAGAGCGAAACTGAAATAGTTCGGATAAAGGATGAGCCTAATCAGGGACATAGCTCCAGCCGGGCTTCTGGCTAGCCGAGAATATAGTGCCGTCTACGTGCTGAGGTGCCCGGGTCCCACCTTCATTCTGGATGCTGATATCATCCATATCTATAATGCAAGGCAATCCTTCAAGAAGGGGGGTCAGACCAGGCCCTGTTCTTCTGATTGGTGGCAAGCCCGTCTTACTGGGAAGTGTTCCTCCAGTTACAGGAATCGTCAAACTCATCTCGTCTATTTCGTAGGGGAGGTGGGGTCCGATGGCTAAGCAGGAACCCAAAATAGAGTCCATCAACTTCTCATTTCGGGAACGGTTAAACGAGACCCTCAGCGGTCGGCATCATAATTACTGCTACCAGTGTGGCGCCTGCGTATCATATTGCCCTGTTGTGAATTATGCGCCGGAGTTTAATCCGCGAATGATTCTGCTTATGGCTATGTTCGGTCTTGAAGATAGACTGATCTCAGCCGATTCAGTGATCTGGAAGTGCACTAACTGTTATACGTGCTACGAACGCTGCCCGCAGGATGTGAGGCCGGTGGAAGTGATCACCGCGTTAAAGAATATCTGTGTAGAACGAGGCTTGGCGCCGGCGCTCATCGAAGAATATTCTAAGGGTATCCTGACAACGGGAATGAGTGCACCCCTATCCAGCGCGATTGAAAGCAGGCGGGAGAAGTTTGGACTCCCGGAGTTCAAAATGGGTGGATATAGCGAGATGAAGAAACTGCTCGCTGGGGAGGACAACTCCTCATGACCAAGGTGGTCCCATTCTGGGGATGTATGATCCCGCTGCGTTATCCCCACATCGAGATGGCCACCAGGAAGGTTTTCGATGCGCTTGGGCTTGAGCTGGTGGAAGACCTCCCGTTCACCTGCTGCCCCGATCCGATCTATTTCAAGGCCCGGGATGAGTTCGAGTGGCTGTTGATTGCCGCCCGTAACCTAGCAGTAGCGGAAGAACGTGGACTGCCGGTGATCACGGTCTGTAGCGGCTGCACCTCCACCTTAAAAGAAGCCCGCTTCCTGCTCAATGAAGATGAAAACCTGAAAGACCGGGTAAACGATAGGTTGAAGAAAATCGATCGGGAGTATAAAGGCACGGTGGAAGTAGAGCATGCGGTGGTCTACTTGCGGGACACACTGGGATACGACGCGGTGCGAGCCACGATTCAGAAGCCGATAACGAACCTCCGCGTAGCCATTCATTATGGATGTCATCTTCTTAAGCCAAGCCAGGTCATGGGTGTGGATGACGCCGATTACCCTGCCATCATGGCTGATCTGGTGGCTCTTACCGGGGCGACGCCCGTGAGGCATGAAGAGCAGCTGCTTTGCTGTGGTAGAGGGTGTATGGATGATCTGATCCCTTACCAGATGACCTCCGATGTGTTTGATTCAGTTAAGCGTGCTGAAGCAGACTGCCTTGGATTGATCTGCCCTACCTGTTTCTCCTCTTTTGATCTCGGGCAGCGTATAATCGAGCGGAAATTGGGCAAGAAACATGAGATCCCGGTGATTTATTATTTTCAATTGTTGGGCATAGCGCAAGGATTGACACCTGAAGACGTGGGACTCAATCAGCACAGGATTACTTTTAATGGGTTATTTGCATAATCGGCAGGAATCCCATACGAGCGGTCCATTTTGCCTTACTGGTCGTTGATGGGAGGCGCGTCTGCCCCAAGACGGCGAAAATATTTACCTGACGTATTGAAAGCTATTGGAGCCCTACGGCTCACCGAAGCAGGAGGAATCAATGTCGGAGAACGGACTGAGAGTAGGCGTATTTATATGCGAGTGCGGCAGTAACATCGCCGGTTCACTGGACTGTGACGCGGTGACCGAGTACGCCGCCACCCTCCCGGACGTAGTCTGTGCGGTGAAGAACAAATACACCTGCTCCGAACCCGGCCAACAGGAAATCAAAAAGCACATTAAAGAGCACAACCTGAACCGGGTGGTCGTGGCGTCCTGTACGCCGCGTATGCACGAACCTACGTTCCGGCAGTGCGTGGCCGATGCCGGATTAAATCCCTATCTCTTCGAAATGGCCAACATCCGGGAGCACTGCAGCTGGGCGCATTTGAGCGATTGGGACGGTGCTACCGCCAAGGCCAAGGACATTGTCAAGATCGCCGTGGCCCGAGCCCGGCTGCTAAAGCCGCGCATCGAATCGGAAATCCCGGTGCTGAAGGAGGTACTGGTGGTGGGCGGCGGAGTGGCCGGTATCCAGTCCGCTCTGGACCTGGCCGATGCCGGGTACCAGGTCCATATGGTAGAAAAGGAGGCATCCATTGGTGGGATCATGGCTGCATTGGACAAGACCTATCCCACCATGGACTGTTCCATATGAATACTGGGTCCGAAGATGATGGATGTCGGTCGACATCCCCGCATTAACCTCCTGACCTACAGCGAAATAGAAGACATTTCCGGTTACATCGGCAACTTCCACGTTACCGTGCGGAAGAAGGCCCGGTTCGTGGACGAAGCGGAGTGCAACGCCTGCGGCGAGTGCGAGAAGGTCTGCCCCGTGGTCGTACCGGACGAATTCCAGCAGGGCTTCTCTTCGCGCAAGGCGATCTACATGCCCTTTCCCCAGGCGGTCCCGTCCGTATATATCCTGAACGACCAGAACTGCCTGGGCCATAATCCCATCGCCTGCGGCAAGTGTGCCGAGGTCTGCGAAAAAAAGTGCATTGACTTCGATATGAAAGACGAGTTCATCGAGCTCGCTGTGGGTGCGGTGATCGTCGCCACCGGCATGGAGGTGTATGATCCCACAGAAATGGATGAATACGGCTACACCCGCTACGAGAACGTGATCACCAGCATGGAGTTCGAGCGGCTGATCTCCGCGGGCGGTCCCACCGAGGGGCATTTCATCCGCCCCACCGACCGGCAGACGCCCAAACGGATCGGATTCATCCAGTGTGTCGGCTCGCGAACCCAGAACGGCCGGGGCAATCCCTACTGCAGCAACATCTGCTGCATGAACACCATCAAGGACAGCCTGCTGCTGAGAGACCACTATCCCGACACGGAGATCAAGGTGTTCTACATTGATATCCGGGCTTTCGGCAAGGGATTCGAGGACCTGTACCAGCGCAGCAAGCAGTCCGGGGTGCAGTATATCCGTGGCGTTCCCGGCGAAGTATTCGAGGATCCCAAGAGCAGGAACATCAGCTTAACAGTCGAAGACACGGCCACCGGTTCCATCGAGGACCACGAGTTCGACCTAGTGGTGCTGTCGCAGGGTGTGATCCCGCGCAAGGACAGCGAAGTGATCCGGAAACTGCTCTCACTATCGCGCACGCAGGATGGCTTCTTCATGGAGTCGCATCCCAAGTTGAAGCCGGTGGACGCTCCCACCGGCGGGGTCTATTTCGCCGGCTGTGTGGAATCGCCCAAGGACGTGAAGGACAGCGTGACCCAGGCCAGCGCCGCGGCGGCCCGCGCCGAAATCCTGCTCAACTCCGACTATATCAGCGTTGAGGCCATCACCTCCGATCTCATCACCGACCTGTGCACCGGCTGCGGCATCTGTGTGCGGGTCTGCCCCTTCAACGCCATCACCGGCGGGGATGCCAAGGCCAAGATCCCGGTGGAGATCATCGAGGCGGCCTGCAAGGGCTGCGGCACCTGCGCGGCGGAGTGCAACTTCGATGCCATCCTCATGAAACACTTCGAGGACGCCCAGATCATGGCCATGGTCGATTCCATCCTAGAGACCGATCCGATGGAGAAGATCGTGGTGTTCGCCTGCAACTGGTGTTCCTACGCTGGCGCCGACCTGGCCGGGCTTTCGCGGATGCAGTATCCCAGCAGCGGGCGGGTCATCCGGACCATGTGCAGCGGCCGGGTGGATGCCGACTTCGTGCTGCACGCGTTCGAGCAGGGCGCGCCCATCGTGCTGGTCTCCGGCTGCCACTTCGCCGACTGCCACTACATCGACGCCAACCGCTGGACCCAGAAGCGGGTGGAGAGGCTGTGGGAAGACCTGGAGAAGCTGGGTATCCGTCCCGAGCGGCTGCAGCTGGAGTGGATCAGCGCCGCCGAAGGCCAGAAGTGGGCCCGGACGATGAAGGAACTGGAAGAGATGCGCCAGCAGGTCACTCAAGAGGAGGTGGAATACACCAAGCAGGTCCTGCGGGAAGCCCGCCTGAAAGCCGAGGCGCGAAAACAGGCTAGAGAGGCCAAGGAAAAGGAAGATCAAGCAGCACCGGCCACCGCAATGGCCTGAAACCGGGAGAGGCAAACATGGAAGAAGTACCCTTCAAGTGTCTGCGCTGCGGACACGAGTTCAAAGCCCCCTACGACAAGAAGGTGCCCGTGGAACGGGCCTGCCCCAAATGCAGCAGCAACAGCGTCCGGCCGATAAAAGAGAAAGCCAAGGCTGCCAAGGCCTGAGCCCGGAAGCGCTCGGACTCG
>JBGVTM010000120.1 GCA_041862535.1 Candidatus Neomarinimicrobiota bacterium
CTGTCTTCGGCCTCAGTTTTTCCGCCACTGGTGGTCAGAACCTCGTTGAGAAGATCGCCCAGCGGTTCGCGGTGGACCTGGAGGTGGGTTACGAAGTCCACAGCGGCGACTTCATATCCATCCGACCCGCCTATGTCATGACGCACGACAACACCGGCGCGGTGATGAAGAAGTTCAAGGCCATCGGTGCCACCCGGATAGCCATTCCCCGCCAGCCGGTGTTCGCGCTGGACCATAACGTACAGGATAGGAGCGAGGCCAATCTGAAGAAGTACGCGGCTATCGAGGCGTTTGCCAGTGATATGGGGGTGGACTTCTATCCGGCGGGTCGGGGTATCGGGCACCAGATCATATGCGAGGAGGGTTACGCCTGGCCGGGCAGTTTCGTGGTGGCCTCGGACAGCCACAGCAATATGTACGGAGGCCTCGGATGTCTGGGCACGCCGGTGGTGCGCACCGACGCCGCGGCCATCTGGGCCACGGGCCGCACCTGGTGGCAGGTGCCGCCGGTGGCGCGGGTGGAGCTTAAGGGGCAGCTCCTGACAGGCAACACCGGCAAGGACGTCATTATCACGCTTTGCGGCCTGTTCAATAACGACGAAGTGCTCAACCATGCCCTCGAGATCGTCGGCGACGGCGTGGCCCACCTCACAGTCGATGACCGCCTGACTATCGCTAACATGACTACTGAGTGGGGAGCATTGGCCGCCGTTTTTCCGGTAGATGTGATCACCATTCAATGGTTGCGGGAACGAGCGGTGGTGGTTAACCGGCGGGGTTTAGCAGGGGTCCCTTCTGATGCTGACGGCAATGGGTATCATCCGCGCTTGAACGAGGCCCGTATTGCCCGGCTGGAAGCCGATCCTCCGCGGCCCGACGCAGAGGCCTATTACGCTAAGGAGCTGGTGCTGGATCTGGCCACGGTGACGCCCCACGTCTCCGGACCCGATCAGGTAAAGACCATAACCGGTGCGGTGGAGCTGGCAGGCAAGCATATAAAGATTAACAAAGCCTATCTGGTCTCCTGTGTCAACAGCCGGGTGGAGGATCTGGCGAGTGCGGCGCGAGTGGTGCGCGGCAAGAAGGTAGCGAAGGGTGTGGAATTTTACATTGCCGCGGCCTCCAGTGAAGTCCAAGCCGAAAGCGAAAAGCGTGGTGATTGGCAGGCCCTGCTAGACGCTGGAGCCATCCCCCTGCCGCCGGGCTGCGGGCCGTGTATCGGGCTGGGTGCAGGATTGTTGCAGGATGGTGAGGTGGGTATTTCGGCCACCAACCGGAACTTCAAGGGGCGTATGGGCTCGCGGAATGCCAGGGCCTACCTGGCCTCGCCGGCGGTAGTGGCGGCCTCGGCTCTGGCCGGGAAGGTCGCTGCCCCGGACAGCGCTGAAGAACTAAAGCCGGTGGGCAATGTAAAAATCAATCCCAGACGCATGGGGGCTGAGGTCAGCGTTTCGATCTGGCCTGGATTTCCCGAGAAACTAGAGGGGGAACTGGTGTTTTGCCACCAGGACAACCTGAACACCGACGGTATCTTCCCCGGGAAGTATACCTACATAGACGATTTCACCCCCCAGCAGCAGGCCGAAGTGGTGATGGAGAACTATGATCCTGAATTCGGTAAGCTGACCAAGGATGGGGACATCCTGGTCGGTGGCTTCAACTTCGGCACGGGCAGCTCCCGGGAGCAGGCAGCCACCGCGCTCAAGTACCGGGGCATCCGGCTGGTGCTGGCCGGGTCGCTGAGCGAGACCTATAAGCGCAACGCCATCAACAACGGCTTTCTGGTGCTGGAGGCGCCGGAGCTGGTGGAGGAGCTCAAGGCCCGCTATGGGACAAAGCAGCTCACCCTGCGAACGGGACTGGCGGCGACTGTGGACTTTATCCGCTCGCGAGTGACTGTGAATGGTAAGAATTATGTCATCAGTCCGGTTGGTGCCGCCGCACAGGAGATCATCGTCGCGGGTGGATTGGAGAGTTGGGTGAAAGGAAGAATTGCTGATCGCTGAAGGCTGAATGCTGATCGCTTAACCATTTCCAGGAGATAATACACATGCCTAAATACCGCATCGCCTGGCTGCCGGGTGACGGCGTCGGCCGCGACGTGATGGACTGCGCCCGCATGGTGCTGGAGAAGCTGGCACTGGATGCCGAGTACGTGCCTGGCGACATCGGGTGGGAGTT
>JBGVTM010000121.1 GCA_041862535.1 Candidatus Neomarinimicrobiota bacterium
CCGGTGTCGGGATCCTTGAAGTAATCAGCATCGGGATAAGACCAGGAGACAATATTTTGCCTGGGGCCACTCAGGACGCTTAGATCGGGTGGGGGCGGCGGATCGGGGATGTCCAGCCCGCGGTCCCAGGCCCAGTAGGCCCGGTCTAGCGCCTGGAACAGGGAATCCCTGCCGGTCAGGATAACGGCATTTTTAGCGCTATCAGAGATTTCGCCGGCGAACCATGCTTTGCCAACGCTATCGGCAGCTTGCCAGGAAAGGGAACCGACACCTATGGCATAAACGGCGTTGATTTCATCATAGCTGTCCGTGGCGCTGTCCTTGCGAAGCTGGTAGGGTCCAATGGTGACAAATCGCATGGGGCCTTTCTGGTAGCTATCAGGCGCCATCCATCCTTCGGTGATGGGATCCAGGGGAAAGCGTCCCCGCTTGTCGTTGCCGATGTAGGTGTTTCGCAAGCCCGGGTCGCGGCGGCCCCACAGGTCATCTAAAATAGTCGCGTGCGGCAAGGCGTAAGGTTGCGAAAGGTCATCGTCGGCTGGGTTAAAGCTATTCACCGCGCAATGCAGTAGAGCATAACCGGGGATCTGGGGCGCGAGCAGATTTCCAGTCTGGCGATCGGGATCACCGGAATCATCCAAGCTGCCGTTGGGATATCCCGCCGCTCCTTTAAACTTATAGTCCCAGTAATAAGCGACTTTGAGAGTATCACGAGCACGATCAGCTACCAGTTGGGACTCACGAGGAAACCAGCTATCGAGATCATCTTCTCCTTCAAAGGCAAAGCTGCCTTGCAGGACGGCATATTCACCGGCCTTGGAGGGGCCGAAGCTGAAAGCCAGGGGCCACCAGAGGCGAATGGTTTGATCGGGAAAGAAGTCATCCGGCCCGGGGTTCTGGATGGGCCGCTTGGTCTCACCGGTGAAACGGTAGGTGGCCTTCCAGATGAGGTAGTTATCGTGGTTGGGATTACTAAAGGCATACACCTCGATATGCGTTCGGAAACCCCAATAGGGCAGCACATCCTCCCAGATGGCGACCATATCAGCTTTCAAGGTGGGATCGGTTTCCCAGCGGTACTCACGGAACAGGGGCACCTCATCGACATATACTTCCGGCGGACGATAGCGGCGGATTTCCCACGAGAAATCGTTGATACCCGGGCTGATATATCCCATCTGAGTAAAAACCGGCGGGATGACCTGCCAAGCCCCATATTGATTGACGAATCCGCTGTCATCGTGGGCCACCGGATTAAAAATCTGGTAGAGCAGCTGCGAATGCCACTGGTCCTGCGGATAATACCACACTTCGGTCTGCTCCCGGTCGTTACCGGTAAGCATCCAGCTGTACTGGGTCGTGAACTGCCCTTCACCATTGATCTTTTTCATATCGAGGCGAATGGCATTCACGTTCAGAAACATGGGCGGGCCGTTGAAGTTTTTCTGGCCGTAGGCCCCTGGCCCTAAGACCAGGCATAAGAACACCAGCAAACCATTATTTAGCGACCTGTTATGACACAACATGTTTATTCCGTTATTCGATCCTTGTTGTCGGTACACCTTGGGAAATAGCATCGCGCCTCTTTCGGGATGAGCCAGGACTACCTTCGTCTCAATCGCGGCCTGATGGTCATGGGAATAAGCCGGCCCTGGTCTAGAAGTTGAAGCGCAGACCTAACAAGACCTGCCGGGGATTGGGGAACAGAGGTGCCGTGAACCAGCCCAGCTCGATATGTTCCTTATCCCATTCCCCCCATTTGTCATTGCCTTTCTCGGTACCTTCTTCGAAGGGGAATTTCAGGGAATCCTTATAGCGTTCGGCCTGGGCAGTGCTCATAGCCCCGACATACAGTCTCTTCTGATTAAAAAGATTTCTTACTGTGAGGACAATCTCCGTATTTACCCCGCCGATGTCCACCGCCTTGGAGGCCCGCAGGTCGGTGTTGGAGTAATCGACAACCGCCACTTTGGTCTCCACCCCGGTGATAGCGTCCCGGCGGGCCACATATTTACCGCCATCTCTCCATTCGAAGGTGGTGTTTACCAGGATACCAGCCAATGGTCGGAAACTCCCGAGCCCGGGCCCCCATTTCCGGGGCAGATGCAGGTTCAGGCTGAATATCGCTCGCGGTAAAGGATCCCAGGTAGTGATGTTCGGACTGCGTTCCTCTTCGCGGGCGGTGGTCCGGTTTTCAAAAACATGGGAAAGGCCGGACTGGCCGCGGCTCTTTACCAGGTACTCATAATTGCCCCAGAAGGTGATAAATCGCCCTATGTTTTTCTCCAACCGTAATTCGATGCCATCTATATCCGCATATCGGTCGGGGTAATACCGTGAGACCGCCATTTCCTCCCACCAGTCCACATAGGTGCGGTTGAGCGGTTCATTATCGATATCTTTATAAAAGAGGGTGATGTTGAATAGATAGTTGCGCAGGAAGCGCTGCTCATAGCCGAATTCATAGTGGACGGTGCGCTCCATGGTGAGATCGGTTGATGGTACGATCGCCCCGCCGGGAAAGACCGACTGGTTATAGAGGAAATTGATGTTGGGCCGTTGATAGAAATGCCCATAATTGAAGTACAACTTGCTGCTGGCCGAGATAGGGAAGGACACGCCCAGCCGCGGGGAAAGCTTGAACTGAACCCTATTTTTCATAGCCGGCCAACCGTTCGGTGCTGCCAGCGAATCACGGAAAGCAACCCACCGTTCCCAGGAGCCGAATTCACCCGGCAGGTATTCATAGGTCAGATTATAGAAGTCGGCATAGTCCTGGTCCAGGGGGTGTTCCACGACATAGCTCCCTTTATGCGGATTGAAGTACTCCGCCCGTACGCCGATATTGGCGATCATGCCCCGGAACTCCAGCTTGTCCTGAAGATAAGCGCCCAGGTCAACCGGCGTGGCGGTGTAATACTGCCAGATGTCCGGCGTCCAACTTTTTTCGGATTGAAGCCAGGTGCCCGCATTCACGGACATATGGTTATAGCGCAGATGGAAGCCCGTTTCGATCTCATGGTGCCGGCCAGCTTGCACGGTAAGGTCACCTTTCAGGCTCACGGTTCTGGTAGTGGATGAGTCGGCCGCCTGCAACCAGCCGTAGAGCTGGAAAAGGCCGGTGATATCCAGGAGGAAGTTGGTAGAGCCATTGGGAGTGCCGATTTCGGGATAGTTCAATACAGAAATGGTATCGAGGGTGGTTGGATCGACCCGTACCGTATCGACAATGACCCACGATTCAGGGTTGTCAGGATCGGCTGAGAAGGGATGGATTACATTGTCGCTGTAGGTGACCTGGAAGTCCAGGGTGTAGTAGGCCCTGGGACTGATGGAATGTGTCAGGTTAACACCACCCAGGAGATACCGGAGCGTAAGGAACTGCAGGCGGCTCTTGTTAAACATTTGCTCGAAGCCATATTGGCCTAGAATCTGGGCCTGTTGATTGACCGATTCGTAGGTATTGCTTAAGAAGTTGAAGCGGCTGGAGATGTCCATGAGGGCACCGCCGAAGCTTGAGCGCTGCCCGGCAGTCAGGGTATTGACTTCCGCATACATGATATTGGATGACAGCTTTAATGAAGGCCGCAGTCGGGAAGTGATTTTCAATTGCCCGTTCCAGTCGGTATAGGCATTAATCGGGCCGATTGGAAAAGCGAACTGGGTATTTTCATATTTGCCGCCTACCATAAAGGTGGACTTGCCCAGCAGCTCGCCGATGACGGGGAGGCTAGCCCCCGGCAGCGGGCCGGTGAGCGTGCCCTCGATAAACATATCGGGTTTGTTGGCAAAGGTGTACTGCGGGTGCTGTATTTGCCAGAGTTTGAGCTTCTGTTCGGGTGTTAACTTGGTCGGGGCCACGGTCAGCCCGATGGCCTCGAAGTTCAGTATCCGCTGTTCGCGGTAGGGCGCCATCCAGCCGTTGAATCCGGTCAGCTCCGGCGGCACCAGGGTATCCTCATCCGGAACGCCATGCCAGGCGTAGCCCGCCGCCGAGGTATCGGCGAACACACGGTAGACCCAGGATGAATCACTCCAGGGATTGTCTCCGAACCATTTCTTCTGATTACGGGGGGTGTAATCCACTTTGAGCGAGAAGCTGGTCTTTTCGCGGCTGCCCTCCTTGGTCACTACATTCACCAGGCCCGAGCGGAAACCCCCGTATTTGGCTTCAAAACCGCCGGTTAAGACCTGCAGCTCCTGGACGGAAGTAGAGTTAAGGGACAAGTAAGAGTTGTCTGTGCGGGGATCACGAATGGAAATCCCATCGATCCTCACATCGGTCTCGCGGATTCCGCCGCCCCGGATGCTCAAGCCGTGTCCTTCACTGGTGGCTACCAGCTCCACTCCCTTAATCTTATTTACAAATTCGTCGACCCTCAGAACCGGGGTCTGGGCGATGCGCTCGCTGCGGATGATCTCCTGAGTAGATGACACGTCCGCCTTGATTAATTCCGTCTCGGCTACCACCTCCACGGCCCCAATTTCCAATACCGTCGATTGCAGAGGGAAATCCACAACGATTGTGCGGTCAATATTTACCTGGACCTGGCTTTTGATCAGGGGCGTATAGCCCATCATGGTGGCCTTGATATCATAGGTGCCCGGGGTGATGTTCAACAGGACGTAGTAGCCTTCCGGGTCGGCGGCTGCGCCTTGCTTTATTTCAAGCTCGAGGGGCTTTCCGGCTTGCCAAACCCGCTCTATCGTGAGATTGGCGCCCGCCAGCGGCGCGCCCGTGTCCTGGTCATAAACCTGGCCAGCGATTTTTCCTTTCTGCCCATAGATACTAGTAGGCAGCAGCACAAAGATGAGATAGATCAACCCTGATCTAGCCAGCGAATGGTACATTACTGTTAGCTCCTGATGTCGATCAGACCAGAAAGGTGCTGAAGTTTAAACTTTGCTCAGAGGACATGCAATTCGGCGCAAATAAACCGTTGTAGTGTTAAGATACGCTCATATCATAATTTTAGAAAGAGAAAAGGCACCGGCTCCTTAGTCACGTGGTAGAGCCTGGAAGAAAGCAGCGTTGACCGGAGAGCCAGTTTTAGCCCGGACAAAGTGCTGCAGAGCGGAAGTCGGTTGGAGCTCTTTGGGTAAGTAAATCCGAATAAACTAGAGGTAGCCGTCATGGCAGTGATTGCAGTGGACCTGGGTGGGACGAAAGTCGCTGCTGCCGTCATCGATAAGGCCGGGAATATTCATCATAAAAACGTTGCTCTAATCGAGGGGCGGGAGGGGTCCGACGTAGGGGTTCTGATTCACGATCAGCTTAGATTGCTCTTGGCCCCGGGACGTCGTAAAAAGGGGGCTATTGAGGCAATTGGTGTCTCGGTTCCCGGCATCTATTACGCGCAAACCGGTCGCGTCTGGGCACCGAATATACCCGGATGGGAAAACTATCCTCTGTTGGCCGAACTCTCTTCAAAGCTGGAATCGGATAGCGTTCGGGTCACCATCGACAGCGATCGGGCCTGCTATATCCTGGGTGAAACGTGGTTGGGGGTGGCCCGGGATTGCCGGAATGCCATTTTCGTCGCGGTGGGTACCGGCATTGGAGCCGGGATCCTGGTGGACGGTCGCATCCTGCGGGGGCACAGCGACATCGCGGGGGCCATCGGCTGGCTGGCTCTGGAGCGGCCCTTCCGGGACGAATATGTCAGCTGCGGATGTTTTGAGTACCATGCTTCGGGGGAGGGTATCGCCAGGGTGACTCGCGCTCTTGCAGCGGATGAGGCCTATGCGTCCAGTCCTTTGCGGCGGCTGGCCCCGGAGGCCCTCACGGCGCAGCAGGTGTTCGAAGCTTACGCGAAAGGTGATGCTCTCGCCAGCCGGGTAGTGGATGAATGTGTGGAATTCTGGGGTATGGCCGCCGCAAATTTGGTCAGCCTGTTCAATCCCGAGAAGATTATTTTCGGCGGCGGCGTGTTCGGCCCGGCGGCCCAATTCATGGACCGAATCAGGGCGGCGGCGCGCCGGTGGGCCCAGCCCATCAGTATTCAGCAGGTCTCGATTGAGACCTCGGCCCTGGGTGGCGACGCCGGACTACTGGGAGCCGCCAGCCTGGCCTTACGCAGCATTCAAAACCTGTAAGGAGACTCAAGTCCCGATGTACAACCGTAGACTGGTTTTCACTTCCGCCTGCCTGGGACTATTGATCTTTGGCATCGTTATGACGGTCCTGGGGGCAATTCTGCCTTCTGTTCTGGCCAAGTTCGAGGTGACCAAGGCCGGCGCGGGCTCCCTGTTTCTGCTTATGAGCTTCGGAATCCTGTTGGGATCACTGGTGTTCGGGCCGATAGTCGATCGTTTCGGCTACCAATATCTGCTTATTGTCTGTGCCGTTCTGGTCTTGCTGGGTCTGGAAGGGGTCGCTTTCGCCCCCTCCTTTCAGCTGCTGCGCTTGGCGGTGTTGGTTGTGGGCATTGGTGGTGGAATCATTAATGGTGGGGGCAACGCCCTGGTGGCGGACATCAGCGAGGAGGGCCGCAGTGCCGGTCTGAGTCTGCTGGGTATGTTCTATGGCATCGGAGCCCTCGGTGTCCCCCTAATCCTGGGCTCGCTGCTGGACTTGCTCAGCTACGAAGTAATTCTGGCCGGGGTGGGGTTTTCGGTTGGGCTGCCCCTGATTTACTTCGCAGCCATTCGATTTCCGGCTCCCAAACAGGCCCAGGGGCTCCCGATCCGAAGCGGGGTGGGATTGCTGAAGGAGGTTACGCTGCTGCTGTTCGGCTTTATCCTGTTTTTTGAAAGTGGCATGGAGATGATGGTCGGTGGCTGGTCGGCCGCCTTTTTCAACGAGGAGCTGGGCATCGGTACCAGCCGAGCAGTGCTCTATCTCGCACTCTACTGGGTGGGCATGATCAGCGCGAGGCTGGTCCTGGGCGTAATTCTCAAACGGGTGTCCCCGGTCCCGGTCCTGCGGGTCTCATTAAGCATTGCGTTCGTGGGGTCGGTGATGATGCTGTTCTCGACGGGGATAGCGCTGGCCCTGCCGGGTTTGCTTCTGATCGGCGTCGGTTTCGGGGCGGGTTTCCCGGTCATCCTCGGCTATATCGGCGACCGCTACCCAACCTTATCCGGGACCGCCTTCAGCATCGCGTTTGTGATCGCACTGGTAGGGGGTATGCTGCTACCCTACCTGACCGGGATCATCGGGAACGCGGCCAGCTTACGCCTGGCATTGATCATCATACCTGCTTCGATCATCATTATGCAGATTATCTTCGGGGCCGTACTGCGAAGAGTATCAATTTTAGCGCCGAACTCTTAACCCATCCGTCTGAAAGGGGGTCGTTATGTCTGCGAAAGATTGGCTTACCAATGCCCGACAGGTGATGGATCGGATTGAAGCCACCCAGAGGGAGAACATCCGCCAGGCGGCGGAAGTCATGGCCGGCTCCATTCAAGCGCAGCGCTGGGTCCACACCTTCGGCTGCGGGCACGCCACCTTGCCGGTCGAGGAAATGTATCCGCGCATCGGCGGCTTCGTCGGCTTCCATCCCCTGATCGAACTGCCGCTGTCATTCTTCACCCACATCATCGGGGAAATGGGAATCCACCAATTTCTCTTTCTGGAACGGCTGGAAGGCTATGGTCAGGCGATTATGAAGAGCTACAGCTTCGATCCCCGGGATACCATGTGGATTTTTTCCCACTCGGGGATCAACAACCTCAATATCGATATCGCTCTGGAGGCTAAGCGGATAGGCATGAAGGTGGTGGCCACAGGATCAGCAGATGCATTCCAGGGTAAGCGCACCCGGCACTCTTCCGGCAAGCAGATCTTCGAGATCGCCGATATTGTCGTGGATACCTGCGTACCGGCGGAGGACGCCACCATCGCGCTGAAAAACCACCGGGACAAGGTCGGTCCCATCTCTACGATCGCCTTCACCTCGGCCGTCTGGATGATTATCACCACCGTCGCTGAACTGCTGGTGGAACGGGGCGAACACCTTTACATCCATCCCTCCCACAACATACCTGGTGATACCACCGCCCGCGAGCGCCTCGACGAGGCGTTGCGGGAGTATAAACGCAGGCTGGCCGGAGTTTAAGCGGGGCCTAAATGAGGGGAAGAGCCTACAGGATACCGCTAACGGCGGCTACCTAAAAACCGGGCGGCCTTGTCGATCCCTGCGGCCAGGCGGTCGATCTCGTCAGAGGTATTGTAGAAATAGAGGCTGGCCCGGGTAGTGGCGCTCACACCCAGCCGGCGCATCAGTGGCTGAGCGCAGTGGTGCCCGGCCCTAACGGCGATGCCCTCCTGATCCAGCAGCTGTGCCAGGTCATGGGGATGGATACCCTCCAGATTGAAGGGAATCGCCGAGTTGCTGGTCGGGGCGTGGCCGTAAATGGTGATCCCCGGCAGCGGGCCCAGAACCTGACGGGCATAGCGGGTGAGCTGGTTGCAGTAATCCGCGATAGCGTCCATGCCCAGGCGGTTGAGGTAATCGATGGCCGCACCCAGGCCAATAGCCTGGGCAACGTTAGGGGTCCCCGCCTCGAACTTCCAGGGAATCTCATTCCAGGTGGCGCCCTGCATGGTTACCATGCTGATCATTTCACCGCCCCCGAGGAACGGTTCCATGGATTCCAGAAGCGCCGTCCTGGCATAGAGCACACCTACGCCAGTGGGTCCAAGCATCTTGTGGCCGGAAAAGGCCAGAAAATCGCAGCCCAATTCCTGCACATCCACCCTGAAATGGGGCACACTCTGGGCCCCATCAACCAGGACGAGAGCGCCTGCTTCTTTAGCCTGCTGCGCAATCGCTTTAACCGGGTTCACTGTACCCAAGACGTTGGACTGGTGTACCACAGCTACAATTCTGGAGCGCTTGCTGAAATACTTTTCAGGAGCCTCAAGATCGAGAGTATAGTCATCGGCGATGGGGATGTAGCGCAGGATAGCGCCGGTGTCCCGGGCCAGCAGCTGCCAGGGGATAATGTTGCTGTGGTGCTCCATCTCGGTGATGAGGATTTCATCCCCGGGGCCGAGGTTGTGCCGTCCCCAGGCGTAGGCGATCAGGTTAATGGCTTCGGTAGCGCCCCGGGTAAACACGATGGAGCGCCAATCCTCGGCATTGATGAACTCGGCTACTTTTTGCCGGGCTGACTCGTAAGCTCTGGTAGCCCGCTCCCCGAGCTCGTAAATGGCGCGGTGGACGTTGGCGTTATCCCTTTCATAGTGCTGGGTGATGGCGGCTATGACCTGGCGCGGTTTCTGGGAGGTGGCGGCATTATCCAGATAGACCAGCGGTTTGCCACGCATATACTGCTTAAGGGCGGGGAAATCGTCCCGGATGCGTTCCAGCTCCCAGGGGGGTGTCGGCGGGCCTGGCTCGGTCAGCGCGGCGGTCTTCTCATTCATCAGGATTCGCTCAGGTGGCTGGCCGGGGACACTGCGGGCAGCATTGAATACTGTCGTAGCTTACAGTATGCCGAGCTGCAGCCGGGCCGCTTCGGACATCATATTCTGGTTCCACAGGGGCTCCCAGACCAGCGCCACGCTGGCTTCCGCCACTCCCGGCACTGCCAGAACCTTCCAGCGAACATCCTCGGCAATTATGGGACCCATACCGCAGCCGGGTGCGGTGAGGGTCATCTTGATCGCTACCCGTTGACCGGACCCATCTTCCATCGGGGTGATCCTCAAATCATAAATCAGGCCTAAATCCACGATATTCACGGGAATTTCGGGATCATAGCACATCTTCAACTGGTCCCATATCAGCTGCTTGTCAACCTCTCCGGCAGGGGCGGCACCGGCGTCTGCCTTACCCGCTGGAGTAACCTCCTTTCCCAGGGCATCCGCATCCATACCATCGATGCGAGCCAGATTGCCTGAGATGATGACGGTATAACTGCCTCCGAGGGCCTGGGTGATGATCACTTCCTGGCCCTTCTTCAAGGTGATCTGGTCGCCTGATGGGATGAGAACGCCCTCACAGTCGCGGCGCAGGGTAACAACTTCTCTGGTCTGCATGTCTTTACCTCAAAACCTTATTTATTCTGTCGAGATGATGCCTTGCCGTTCCTCAAGACTCGCCTCCATGGTGCGCCAAGGCAGCATGGCACATTTCACCCGCACGGGGTATTTATGAACGTCAGCCAGGGCCGCCAGCTTGCCCAGCTGCTCGGCGTCGACTTCACCGGTGGTCGCCATGCGATGAAAACGGTCGAGCAGCGCCAGGGCCTCGGCCCTGGTCTTACCCTTCAAAACCGTGGTCATGATGGAAGCCGAAGCCTTTGAGATCGCACATCCCGAACCCAGGAAACCGATGTCCCGGATAACGTCATCCTCGAGTTTAATGAACAAATTAATCTCATCACCGCAGAGGGGATTATCTCCGTGGGCCTCGCGATTGGCACCTTCCGGCTCGTGGAAATTCCGCGGATTCTGATTGTGATCCAGGATCAGCTGCTGATAGAGATCCCGGAGGTCATCCATTGGATATTACCCTCTTGCGATACAATAACATTATGCCTGCTCTGAAGGAACCCGCCCATTGGCGAGCCAGCCAGCAACCAGATTATTCACCGCTTGCCGGATAGTAGCGATCCTTATCATGGCGATAATCTCCTGGGTAAACCCATGGATCAGCAGGCTCTGAGCCGTCATCCGGTCGATGCCGCGGGAGAGTAAGTAGAAGATGGCCTCTTCATCAATCTGACCCACGGCTGCCCCATGGGTGCACTTCACATCGTCGGCATAAATTTCCAGCTGCGGATTGGTATTCACCAACGCCTTATCGGAGAACATCAGATTCTTATTGGACTGCGCGGCATTGGTCTTCTGCGCATGCGGATGGACCACAATCCGGCCGTTGAAGACCGCTCGGCCCTGGCCATCAAGAATGCCCTTATAATTTTCTATACTGGTGCAATGGGGTGCTACGTGGTCGATCCGGGTGTGGTTATCCACATGCTGGTGCCCCTTCACTAGATACAGCCCGTTCATGGCTATTTCAGCCCCCTCACCCTTCAGGACAGCGTTCACGTCGTTGCGGACCAGGCCGCCACTCAGGGTGACGGCATGGAGGGCCACCCGGCTGTCGGCTTCCTGGTGGGTGTGAACGGTGCCGACGTGACTGGCGTCGTCTGGCTCCTGCTGCACCCGAACATAGTCGATAACGGACCGGGCGCCCGCGACGATTTCGGTGACGGCGTTGGTGAAGGCCGGTCTGCCGGGATGTCCGGCGTAGTGCTCCAGCACCGTCAGCTGGCAGTTTTCGCCAGCCAGCACCAGGGTGCGGGGATGCGTACGGGTCGGCCTGCCGTCAGGTGCTGTAAAATGAATCACATGGATTGGCCGCTCCAGCACTGTGCCTGGTGGCACCCGAATAAAGATTCCATCCGAGAGAAAGGCCGTATTCAGGGCTACGAAGGCCTGTCTTTGGAAATCAGCATATTGCCCCAGGTGAGGAAGCACACTTTCAGGATAGTTGGCCAGGACTTCCGCCAGACCCCGGACCTCCACCTGCGGTGGCAGACCTTCCAGCCGCAGTAATTCCGGCCTGAACCGACCATCCGCCGCCACCACCTGCAGGCTGTTTTCAAGGCGGAAGGGTTCAATTATCGGAAGATCAACCGAACTGCCATCACCAGCCAGATGAAATCTGGTCCTGGTGATCGGCTCTACGCTGGTATTGCGCCACTCTTCCATGCGGGTGGTGGGGAAGCCCAGTTCCTCGAACCGATCCATGGCGGTCTGGCGCAGTTGGCGCACCGCTTCCGGCAGGTTTTTGGAAGCCTCCTGTTCCAGGTGATCGAAACTGGTGCGGTAGAAGTCGGTAATAGTGGCGATCGCTGTCACGGTTTCTCACATCCTTTTGATAGCCGCGGTCGCCTCCGCTTGAATCCAGCCGTAGCCCTTTTCTTCCAGCTGCTGCGCCAGTTCGGGACCGCCCGACCGGGCGATGCGGCCGTCAACCAGCACGTGGACCCGGTCCGGCTGGATATAGTTCAGAATGCGCTGGTAATGGGTGATGACCAGGAAGGCCCGCTCGGGACGGCGGAAGCGGTTCACCCCTTCCGCAATAATCTTCAAGGCGTCGATATCCAGGCCCGAATCGGTCTCGTCCAGGATGGCCAGCCGGGGTTCGAGGGTAAGCATCTGCAGGATCTCATTGCGCTTTTTCTCGCCGCCGGAGAAGCCCTCATTCACCGGGCGCTGCAGAAAGCTCTCATCGAGCTGCACCAGCTTGACCTTTTCCTTGATTAGCGCGAGAAAGTCCACCGCGTCGATCTCCTCCTCACCCCGGTATTTGCGCTGGGCGTTAACCGCCGCCTGCAGGAAATAAGTATTGTTGACCCCGGGAATAACCACCGGATACTGGAACGATAGGAAGATCCCTTCCCGGGAGCGCTCCTCCGGGCTCATCGCCAGCAGATTCCGCCCATTGTAGAGCACCTCGCCGGCGGTGACATCATAGATGTCCCGGCCCGCCAGCACCTGGGCGAAGGTACTCTTGCCCGAACCATTGGGACCCATGACGGCGTGGAGCTCCCCGGAATTAACCTTCAGGTCGATACCTTTGAGGATTTCATTCCCCTCAATGCTCACGTGCAAATTCTTGATTTCAAGCATTCCTAATTCTTTCTTTAACACAGTGGGTCCTCACACGATCAGTGGATTACCCGACGCTTCCCTCCAGGCTAACCTCCAGCAGCCTGCGGGCTTCCACGGCGAACTCCATCGGCAGCTTGCGGAAGACCTCCTTGCAGAAGCCGTTGACGATCATCGACACGGCATCCTCGGTGGAGATGCCCCGCTGCTGACAGTAAAAAATCTGATCCTCGCTTATTTTGGAGGTGGAGGCCTCGTGTTCCATATGGGCCGAGGAGTTGCGGACGTCGATGTAAGGGAAGGTGTGGGCACCGCATTTATCACCGATCAGCAGCGAATCGCACTGGGAGTAGTTGCGGGCGTTGGTGGCTCCGGGCATGATCCGCAC
>JBGVTM010000122.1 GCA_041862535.1 Candidatus Neomarinimicrobiota bacterium
AGAATATTCCGAAGCTCCCTTCGAACTTCCTGAGGTTTACTTTACCAAGTACCTGGGCTTCCGGACCGAATCACCCCAACCGGGCCGCTCCACGATAGCCCTGGACCTGCAGCCCTACCACCTGAACATTGCCGGGGTGGTGCACGGCGGCTTCCTCATGACGGTACTGGATACGCTCATGGGTCATGCGGTTTTCACCTATCTGCGTGACGCGGGGGCCCGCTTTGCCACCAGCTCTATGACCACCCACTTCCTACGGGCCGTGAGCAAGGGACGACTGACTGGCACGGGCCGGGTAGTATCGGGCGGCAAAAAGTATATCATAGCTGAAGCGGAGTTGTGGGACGAGCAGGACCAGCTGATAGCCACGGCTGAGGCGCAGTATACCAGTATCGGGCCACCCGGCAGATAGATCCCATTCGAAAATGCAGCACAGTACCGTGCCTCCTGCCTAAATTAATGACCCCTAAATCAGCACCGAATCAAATTTGAAAGCCCCCACCACACCCCCAGCTCCCTTTATCACCAGCCCGGGAGTGGACCTGGCGGAGGGAGAGTTGAATGTGGACCTAAATGAACAACGCGGGGGTGTAGAGGAGCGAGTGATCCCGTTTATGGCGGGGCTGTTCCGGGAGGCCCTGCGCAGCGAGGATGGGAGTGGGGGGGAGTCAGCGGAACTGTCGTCCTTAAGCGTGCAGCGGTTGGCCGGGTCGATTGTGGGCCGCATTTACGGCCAGGCTTACGTTGAAAAGCGCGGTGACACCGTGGTATTTCTGCGGGCCAGACTGATTAATGACCGGGGTGAGGTAGTCATGACGGGCATGGCCACCAGCCACGTGCCCCGTTGAGCCGCAAACGATCAAGATTTTCATTTTCACCAGGGAAATGATAATCAGAGGAGAAGCCATATGTCCTATGTGAAGCAGGTCGATCACATTCCTGAGCCGGATTTCACCCAGCCGATTGAATTTCTGGCACTGGGCATGTTCCAGGATAAGGGCATAGGGGCCAGCCAGCGCTCGGTGGACGAGGTACTCGGGGGCCTTATTGCTAAGGTGCTGGAGCGGAAGGATTTCAAGGGCAAGAAGGACGAGACGCTGGTGCTGTTTACCGGAGCGCCCCTGGCTCGGGTGGCCCTGGTAGGTCTGGGCAAGGAGGAGAAGTTCACCACCGATGTAGCCCGTCAGGCGGCGGGGAAGGCGGTAAGCCTGGCCCGTAAGGCCAATCTGACCAGCTGCAGTCTGCTCGCCTTTGAATCGGATCTGCCCGCTGACGATCTCGCCCAGGCCCTGGCGGAGGGGCTCATCCTGGGCTCTTACCATTTCATGGAGCACAAGAAGCCCGAGGAGGATGCCCGGGAGCTGGAGAGTCTGAGCCTTTATGGCCCGGTTTCCGCCGAGGGCCTCAAGCGGGGTAACATTCTGGGTGCGAGTGTCTGCCTGGCGCGGGATCTGCAGAATCACCCTTCCAACGTCGCCACCCCGACCCGGCTGGCCGAGGAAGCCCGGCGGATCGCCAGAGGGCCGCATATGACCTGCACCGTTTTCGACCGGAAGCAGTTCACCGCGCTGGGCATGGGGGCCCTGGCCGGTGTGGCTGCCGGCACCGACCAGCCACCCAAGTTTATCCTCATCGAATACAAGGGCGGCAAGGCGGGTGAAGCGCCGCTGGCCCTGGTTGGTAAAGGGCTTACGTTCGACTCCGGAGGGATCTGCATCAAGCCCTCTGAGAAAATGGATGAGATGAAGTTTGACATGAGCGGCGGGGGAGCGGTCCTGGGCGTCATGGAGGCCGTTTCGCGGCTGCAGCCCAGGATCAATATTGTGGCCGCGATTCCCAGCACCGAGAACCTGCCGGGCGGCAAGGCCCAGAAGCCCGGAGACATTGTGAAGGCTTACAGTGGCAAGACAATCGAGGTGATCAACACGGACGCCGAGGGCCGGCTCATCCTGGCCGATGCCCTATCCTACGTGGTGGACAAGTATAAGCCGGTGGCCGTGCTGGACTTCGCCACCCTCACCGGGGCGGTGCTGGTTGCCCTGGGGCACCGGGCCAGTGGCCTGATGGGCAACAACGATGACCTCATCGAGGAAGTCAAGCGGGCCTCTGAGAAGACCGGTGAGCGGGTCTGGCAGCTGCCGCTGTGGGAGGAGTATGCCGAGGACATCAAGTCCAAGGTGGCGGACGTGAAGAATGTCGGCGAGGGCCGGCTGGCGGGGACCATCGCCGGAGGGATATTCCTGAAGGAATTCGTCGGTGAGACCCCCTGGGCGCATCTGGACATTGCCGGTACTGCCTGGCAGGACAAGGACCTGCCCTACACGCCCGGCGGCGGCTCGGGGGTGGCGGTCCGCCTGGTGACCCAGCTCATTCTGGACCGGGCCAAGGCGTAACTTTGCAGGAGGTTAAGCCGTCGTTGCCTAGTTCCCAATGATGAGGTAAATTTCAGCAGGCGGTGTAGCTCAGTTGGCTAGAGCAGCGGAATCATAATCCGCGTGTCGGGGGTTCGAGTCCCTCCACCGCTACCCTGGATGTCAAAGAGGGACGAGAAGTTTATCCCGAGCCTGTCGAGGGAAGTCCCGGAATTTATCCCGACCTTGCGTCGGGACCGCTACGTTTCACTACGCGGGGCAAGCCACCGTTACCCTGGATGCCAAAGAGGGACGAGAAGTTTATCCCGAGCCTGTCGAGGGAAGTCCCGGAATTTATCCCGACCTTGCGTCGGGACCGCTACGTTTCACTACGCGGGGTAAACCACCATTACGAATCCGCCAGAAGGCCGGCACCCTCTCCAGCGGGGAACAGCAAATGCTGGCCCTCATGCTGAGGCCCAAACTGTTAATGGCCGACGAACCTTCCCTGGGCCTATCCCCGGACTTTGTGGAACTGATTTTCAACAAGCTTGTTGAAATCAACAAAGATGGAACCAGCATCCTCCTGGTTGAGCAGAATGCCCGGATGGCGCTGGAGGTGTGCCATAGGGGGTACGTGTTTGAGATCGGCACGATTGCATTAGAAGGGAAGCAGGATAGTCTTGTAAAGAATGAGCAGGTGCAGAAAGTGTTTCTGGGAGGATCGAGTACCCTAGCATATTGATTTACTATTTATGGGATCTTTGGATTGTTCGGATAATGGATTTTGTACGAAATCGTACGTGAGATATCAAATTACCCTTGAGTAGTGGATATGTATGAAATTGATCCTGAATCCGAAGAGTTTTCGAGGAGTATCCTTGAAGCCGGGAATGATCCTGAGTTTGAGAATGAGTGGGTGCCAGCTTACAAATTCGAAGAGAATGCCGCTAAAGACTTGGGAATAGAGGTGTCTGATCGTGAAAAAAATTATAGAGATCCCCCGGACTACTATTTTACCGCCGATGGACAAAGGATTGGAATGGAGATCACCAGCCTACTTGATGATGAAATAATGGAACGGAATGCATTTTGCCAACGTGTTGAAGGGATTATTAAAAAATTAATTGATGATAAAAAGAGTGTGCTGCCAGCTGGTAAGTACGAAATCCATTTCTTCCCTGGTGAAATGATGGACGTCATAGAGGGTGTCAAGATGGATATACCAGTATGGGGCAGAGAGTTCAAAGGGAAGGAATATGAACCACAGATTAGTTCTAGTCTAGAGAATTTGGTTAGAGGTTTTCAGGGGAGGCATACTACCAGTGAAGTTAAAAATAAAAGGGGGGAACTCATCGGCACAATCCATCTTTCACGCGTGGCAGACTGTGATGAAGTTGATGTCTTCATATGGCCCCAGGGAGTTTATCTAATTAAGGATTGGACTCCAGAAGAATTCCAAAAGGCACTACAAGGACGAGTTGATGCCAAGGAGCCCAAGTGTGAGCAAGCAGGTTTGAGCCTTCCCCATTGGCTCTTGATTTCTGATACTAGAAGCGCGATGTCAACCGGAGGAATCGAGTTCGATATCAGCTCTATAAAAGTGAAGTCATCATGCTTCCAAAGAGTCTTTTTCATCCGTGGTTTGGAAACTGACTATAGGATCTCTGAAGTGCAATGTGGTAGGGAATGATATCTGATAAGGAGATTTATGAGAAATAGGCGATCCGTCTAGAGGCTTAGTCATTAGAAGACGATTAATCCTTAACCATATTTGAGATAATTAAAAGCCCCACCGATCTCTCGACCAATGGGGCTTATTGTTAGGTTGGCAAATACTAGCTATTTCGGCAAAGAGGCACACTCAGGGCCCAGTAAAGTCTAGTTGAATTGTTACCCTATTGCAATCATCACTTCTTTTTCCGACGGATGGAGTATGCCCTTACAAGGCGGAGGTCGCGTGTTCGAATCACGCAGCGTCCACCAATGAAATAGCCCCGATTTCGTGATATGAGATCGGGGATTTTCTTTTATAAGGCCAGAAGAACATTACTTGATTCCTATCGTGGACAGGCAGGAGGCAGAGCGATTTAGCTCTCATGATGCTCCCAGCATACGTATATTTAATTGCTACATTCATGTAAATCTGATGAGATTAGAAAACTGGCTACAGCTGCATACGCTATAGGGATGAATTATTCAAAGGTATATACTAGTGAGAAGAGCCTCTTCAATTGCTGGAAGAGGTGAGGGCAGTGAAGGCTGAACAGTATAAGAAAGCTGGGTAGTGGAGATAAGCTGGGGAGTCCCAGACAGCGTTCGGCGTTTGTCCAATACCTGTCGTTGGTTACGGACCGCCAGGAGTATGAATGATTTAGGAAGGAGGAGGTATCGCTTGCTTTATGACGCCTAGATATAGCAAGGCGATATAGATGGTGCTGGTGGAAAGGAATGGTGAAAGGTCTTTAGTGATACAATAATAATCTATTAATAATCTATCCAATGGAGGAATAACAATCATGACCGCTCAAAACACTGATCGAGATGTTCCTACCGACATTTATGAATCACCTGAAGAAGCTAAGAAGCCTTCGGTTCCCCGTATTGTGTTCAGCTCAGTGATATGGACAGTTATATTTGGATTGGTTGCCCTATGGTTTGGAAATATCCTGATAATTATCGGTGCATGGTATTTATTTTCGGTCAATCCTGATGACGATGTACGGAGAAAGATTCGCATGATAATAGTGGGAGTGTACTGCCTCGCCCTATTCTTATTGAATATGATTATAATACCAGAACTAGTTGATGAATATTTTGGAGCCCTTGATCCCTTAGCGAAGTACTCCCAGGTGTGGGCGGTTCTTGCATTCATTAAA
>JBGVTM010000123.1 GCA_041862535.1 Candidatus Neomarinimicrobiota bacterium
ACCGTTGTTGATCGCTCCCATCGGGAATTCGCGTACGCCGTAAGCGAGCGAACGACCGGTGCGGTGGCTGGCGCTGAAATCGCCATAGGCCCGGGCAAAGCCACCGGTGTTGTTGGACGGCTCCAGATCAGCTGAACCCCCTACCAGGTTAGGAACGACTTCCGCTATCGCTTCGAGAGCCTTGCCGAAGGCTTTGCGGGTGGCTACACTCGCTCCGGATTCGAATTCCGGCCAGGACACCGCGTCCAGTTTCGCAGGGCCGAAAAAGGCATCCCACTGCTCCCGGAAATCAGCGTCCTGCTTGCGTTTCTCGATCCCGGCTTTCCAGTCCCCGACTAGCCGCCGCAGCTCCTGGTGCCGCTGACGGAAGGTTTCGCCGATCTCTGGCGAAAGGTGGAAAAATTTGTCAGGATCCAGGCCCAGCCTGGTTTTAGTGGCGGCAATTTCCTCCGGTGGCAGCGGTGCACCGTGGGTCTCGGGGGAACCCTCCATGGTGGCCGCGCCGTGGGCCATGATGGTATGTCCAACAATGAGCGTCGGCTGGTCTTGATTGGCCTGCCCGGCGGCTACAGCCTCCCGGATGGCATCATAATCATGGCCGTCAACCTCCAGCACTTGCCAGCCGAATCCTTTGAACACTTGATCAATCACTGTAGAGTCCACCCGACTGGTCCGACCGGAGATCTGGACCTGATTGCAATCGTAATACATGATAAGTCGTCCCAGACGCCAGTGGCCGGCCAGTGACGCAGCGCCCAGGGCTACCGGCTCCTGGAGATCCCCATCACTGCACAAGCAGTAAGTCGCATGGTCCACAATGTCAGCGCCCAATCGGGCCCGGAGCATCTCTTCCGCCACTGCCATGCCGACGGCCATGGCCACTCCCTGTCCCAGGGGACCGGAAGTAGCCTCCACGCCGGGGGTCAGAGCCACCTCGGGGTGACCCGGGGTGCGGCTGCCGAGCTGGCGGAAGTTGAGCAAATCTTCCAGCTCCAGGTATCCGATTAGATACAGCAGGGCGTAAAGCAGGGCCGACTCATGTCCCGCCGAGAGTACAAAGCGATCACGGTTTAACCACTCCGGGTCGTCGGGATCATAGCGGAGGATATCGTGGAAAAGGAGATAGGCAAAATCGATGGACGAGAGGGCACCGCCGGTGTGGCCCGAATTGGCCTTCCGAACCGTGTCCATAATCAGTCCCTTGACTTCATTGATAGCCTGGATAGTGGTCATCGGTACATAAACTCGCTGATATAACGGTTATAAGGATGGCAAATCCCAGATATCTGGTAGGGGCCAATTTACCTCCACGGCTGGTTGGATGCCAACGCAGGATACCGTTTGCCATTCAACGTAATATCGAATAAACTATTATCGATCTTCCGTGGGATTGTATCCCGATGCATATTGCAGCCATTCTAAAGGAATTACCCTTTCATAACCGAAGATAAATGGAACCGGATAGGTGTGAGGAACCTATGAATTCAGAGGTTTTGATCCTCCTCAGATTATAGAAGGATCGCAGCTTCGCGTCTAGAAAGGAGATAGCGACGAGAAACCAGTCATTAGTTATGAAATCCAAATATTTATATGCCGGTAGGATCATTCTGTTTATATCGATAGCCTTATTGCTCGCTGGCTGTGCCGGCCCATTCAGCCGATTCCTGCGGGACATGCCTCAGGCCGAATTTCTGGCGGAGGATTACCAGGAACACATTCCAACCAGCATCGCCGTCCTCCCCTTTGACAACCAAACTACGGACATAGACGCCCCGGAGATGATCAGGGATTTAATGAACCGCGAAATCCAGAAGAGCGGTTATACGATCCTTGATCCCGGAGCCGTTACCCTCACTTTGAGGGAAGAAGGCATCTCTTATGGCGGGCAGCTGAACGCCATTTCCGTCGAGGAACTGCAAGAGCTGCTGGATGCTGACGCCCTGGTGTATGGCGAGATCGTGGATTTCAAGCACTTCATCACCGGTCTATACAACGAGCGCAGCGTGGCGACGCAAAGCCGTTTGGTTGATATCTATACCGGAGAAGTTCTCTGGGAAGATCAGGCCACGATTAGAAAGCGACAAATAGCAGAAAATATCACCGATATCGGCTCATACCTGCTGTCCCACCTGACCCGGCGCGTGTTCGAGAAGGCCCGGCACCGTCCCTTGATGGACGAATCAAAGGAGCTGGTCGCGGGGCAGCTTTCCACCCTGCCCTGGGGACCGGCCAGACCGGGCTATCCCTCGTGGCGCTGGGAAAATCCTAACCTGAAGGTCGGGGCCGGATTCATCTACGGCTATCCCAATCTCTTCGGAATGCAGCTGGGAGCTTGGCGGCAAAGAATAGGAGTTCAGGTCAATCTGTCATTCTTCACCCAGTCGGTTAACCTGCTTTATGCGCCCGTCACCAGGGGGCCGAAGAAACGTTACGTCGGGCTCCGTATCGGGCAGGACCGGCAGTGGTCGGATATCGAAAGTCCGCCAGAACCGGCAGTGTCTGTGATTGCGGGCATCGAAGCCCTGCGCTGGCGCTATGCCCGCCTATTCCCCAATGCTGCTCTATCGATCACCGTAGGCTATACCTTGACCGGAAACACCGGTTTTTATGTTACCATTCACCGCGGGTTCTATTTTAATTGATCTCAGGAGAAACACATGCGAACCAAAGCACCTATAAGGATTTTCATAGCTCTTCAGGTTGCCC
>JBGVTM010000124.1 GCA_041862535.1 Candidatus Neomarinimicrobiota bacterium
CCTCGATTGCGGCAGGGGCCTTTCTCATGGGAGCCGATTTGTCACGGGATTACATTACCGCAGAGAAGGGCATCTTTATCCAGGACGAATTCCCTGCCCGGCAAGTGAAGATCACCCGCAGCTTCGAGATTTCGAAGTATGAGATTACCAATGCTCAGTACGAAAATTACGATCCCGCCCATGCGGCTTGGCGCGGTAAAGCCGCTGGTATTTCGACAAAAAACAGCGACGCCGTGGTCTTTGTCAATTGGAATGAGGCAGTCAGCTTCTGTGAATGGTTCTCCGCGAGGGATGACCAATACGATTACCGCCTGCCGACCGAAGCTGAGTGGGAGTACGCTTGTCGCGCCGGGACAAGGACCCCGTTCAACGACGGAGTAGCCGGTGATATCTACGCGCTGAACCCACTCGGCTCCCTGGCGGGCGAATGGCGAATTATCACCAATTGGTTTACGACACGTGGTAACCGCAATACGGAGAAGATCGCTCACAGCTCTCCCGATGCAGTGGACCTGGCCGTTCGCCGGCAGGGACCTAACGCTTGGGGGCTGTTCAATATGCACGGCGGAGTGGAGGAATGGACACAGGACTGGTACGGCCCCTATGTCGAGACCGATCGGGAGAATCCCGTCGGTTATACCAGCGGAATTGCCAAGGTCGTTCGTGGAGGCAGTCACAATGTACATCTGCAGACGCTCCGGTCCGCCAACAGATCAGCGGCTATCCCAACCGATAAGCATTTCCTGCTTGGATTTCGGGTAGTGCGCGTGCCAAAGGGGCAGACACTGCCGGAAGCAACGTTACAGCAGCCCATTAAGGCGTGGGCCAGGAGTGTCACGCAGAAGGTGTATTCGTGGCCCTCAGACAGTAAAGACCCATTCTTTCAGGGGCCGGTTTCTCTATACGACATGCGCACCGCATATAACACACCCGGATTGGCGGCGCAGTTCGATATCCCGCTCTATACTCACCAACACTCACCGGCGCTAACCTGGTCCGCAAATGGCGATCTGTTGCTGGCCTGGTTCTCCGGCGAAAGCGAAAAGGGACAGGAACTGACCATACTCGAATTGCGCGGCCGGCGCCGGCCAGATGGTTCATTGGTTTGGGATACCGAAGTCTCTGAATTCTTTAAAGTAGCGGATCGTAATATGCACGGGGTGCAGTTGTGGAACAACGCGACCCGGATCGCACATGGATTCAACGAGCCCTTCACGCTCTATCACATCAATGGTATCTGCACCGACGGTAAATGGTCTAAGCTGGCGATGTCCTTTCGCAAGAGCACCGACAACGGGGTCACCTGGACCCAACCGGTGATGATGAAGCAGGACTCCGATGCCCTGCACCTGGATTCTAACCGTAACCAACCCCAGGGAGACGTTACGGTGACGTCGGACGGCGCTTTTCTATCCTTTTCGGACGGCTCGGCTATCGGCGGCTCCGGGTCGTCCATTAACTACAGCAGTGACGCTGGCGAAACATGGGCAGTGCGCGGCCTGCATGGGCCTCCCGGAATCCATGTAGGCAGCGTCGAATTAAATGATGGCCGGATCCTCGCGTTCTCCCGCGACAAGGGCGCAACGTTTGGGACACTGCCCCAGAGCCTGTCGCCCGATCAGGGAAAGACATGGTCCTTCAGCAAAACTGAGTTTCCCCCCATAGGAACGGTCCAGCGTCTATCGTTGCTGAGACTCGAGTATTCCCAACCATCGCTGGACCCGGGCAAGCTGGGGCAAAAGCCGATCCTTCTTATCAGTATCGCCCCTGAAGGCATGAAGGGGAAGGATGCAAATGGGCACGAGACACAGATATACGGGACTTTTGCGGCCATCTCCTGGGATGAAGGACAAACCTGGCCCGTCAAGCGTGTGCTGAGCGATGTAAAGAGCGGCAGCCAGAGCCATGTGATGGGTCCCTGGAACACAACTTTCACCATAGATTCTACGCACGGCCAACCGAAGTCATACTGGGCGGCAACCCAGACACCCGATGGGATCATACATCTATCGGATGGTCGGCTCTATTACGCCTTCAATCTGGCATGGCTTAGGGGAGCCTCCGCCCAAACTTCGGACTGAGTGAGATTCTCATGCTGCCATCGATCAGCTGGTAGTGTCAATAATCTTTCGCACATTTGTCAAAGCTTCGCAGGTTTGAGCCTTGGGTCCACGAGGAAAAAAGACCGGCAGTTTGCGAGGAGCCTAAGTCATAATCAAACTGAAGCAGCTCAATCCATAAATGCGATTGTGACGGAGCACTAATTGCCTTTCAAGCCTTTGACAGGGTAGTCCGGCGAATAAGCATAAGCCTGCTCCATCAGGGATTCAATTTTCGTCACAATTTCCGGATGCTTTGCTGCTAAATCCGTTGTCTCTCCCGGGTCATCCTTCAAATGATAGAGTTCCAGCGGCTGACCAACGCCGATTCTGACCACCTTCCAGTGACCCATCCGAAGGGCCTGCTTGAAAGTTCCCCTCACGTGCCCGTAGTCCCAATACAGATATTCGTGTTGTTTCTGCTTTTGTCCCAGAAGGCCCGGCAGTATTGAAATGCCATCAATGTTGGATGGTGTTGGTAATCCGGCAATATGCGCCAACGTAGGCAGTATGTCCCAGAAAGCTATCATCTGATCATTTGTTGCGTTAGCGGGTATTTTGCCAGGCCACCTTGCTATGAAAGGAACCCGTATGCCGCCTTCATACAGGTCACGCTTTCCGCCTCTGAAAATTCCGTTGCTGTCAAAGAACTCTATAGGAGTGGACACTCCCTTGTATGGTCCGTTATCACTTGTAAAGAACACTGCTGTATTACTGTCAAGACCGAGATTCTTCAGTAGAGCTATTATCCGCCCTACATCCGAATCCATTCGGGTTATCATTGCCGCGTAGTTCTTGGCAATTTGCGGCCAGTCTTCAATATTATAGGGTTCGTCACTGGGCACAATGTAATGGTCGGGCGAATCCTTCGGATAATCAGAGAAATGCGGAATCGTATAAGCCAGGTATAAGAAGAATGGGTTCTCACGATTTTCTTTAATGAAGCCGATTGCCTTTTCTGTAAAGAGATCGTGAGTATAGAGCATATTTTCCCCGCCGCGATTGCCCTTTAGTTTGCCAACTTCATTTTCGACAACGACTTTCTGCAGCAAAACCACCTTGTCGTTCTCCCACAGGTAATCTGGATAGTAGAAATGGGCCTGGTCCTGATTGATATGGCCATACCAGTAGTCAAAACCCTGATAGTTAGGTATGCCCCATGAACCGGGGTTACCCAACGACCATTTCCCTATGCCGCCTGTTTTGTAGCCCGCCCTTTTCAAAATTTCAGCAACAGTTAAATCATCCGGTCTTAG
>JBGVTM010000125.1 GCA_041862535.1 Candidatus Neomarinimicrobiota bacterium
ATAAGCCGCTTTTCGCCCGCTGCCGGGGAAACCGCACCCGGCCAAGCACGTACCACTGAACCCGGCTCTCACCCAGACGCTTAAGCCGGCGAGCCGCCCGCTCCTGCCGCCATAAACTCCACCCCATCAACACCAGCCAGGGCACCAACAGCAGAACCAACTGCGGGTGTGTCAACTGGATCATCCCACAAACTTCCTGAATACACCGATAGCCACCACCGGCAGGACCAATCCCAGAACACTGGCCGGAATAACAAACCAGCTGTACAATTCCTGAATATTGAGGTATTCCTTAATCTCGATCTCGGTCCGCTCCAGCTCATTGATCTGGTCATAAATATTCGCCAGCGATTCCTGGTCGGTGGCTCTAAAATATTGACCGCCGGTAATATCGGCCACCTGCTGCAAGGTCTCCTCATCCAGCTCGACTTCCACCTGCACCATGCGCTGGCCCCAGATCGGATCGCTAATGGGGTAGGGTGCCATACCATGTGAGCCGGCACCAATCGTGTAGATCTTGATGCCGAACTCCCGGGCCAGCTGGGCGGCGGTGGTGGGATCCAATTCCCCGGCATTGTTATTCCCGTCAGAAAGCAGGATCATTACCTTGCTGGCAGCCGGTGTATCCCGCAGGCGGTTGATGGCATTGGCAATCGCCATCCCGATAGCAGTGCCGTCGTACTCTTTATCAACAATGGTCACCTGGTCCAGCAGGTTGAGCAGGACGTTGGTGTCGTTGGTCAAGGGACACTGAATGAAGGGTGCCACGGCAAAGACGACAATGCCGATGCGGTCATAGGGACGGTCACTGACGAACTGGCGCGCCACCTTTTTAACGGCTTCCAGCCGGTTGGGCTTGAAATCCGCCGCCCGCATGGAGGACGAGATATCGAGCACCAGCATGATGTCGATAATCTCCACTTCGGTTTCCCGCACCACATCGGTAAGCCGGGGGCGGGCCAGGGCCAGAACTACCAGGACCAGGAGGAGGAATTTGGCGCCCTGGAGCAGATCGGCCTTCAGACGGCTGGAGCGAACGGCGGCTGGATCGAACAGCGCCAGGGACGAGAATCGGAGGACCCCCTCCCGCTTGTGTCCCTGCCGCCAGTACCACCCATAAAACAGGGGCAGTAGCACCAGCAGGAGCAACCACCACGGCTGTTGAAACTCGAGCATATATCAGACAGAATACTCTTGCTCGATAAAACGGCTTAGTTGGAAAATAGTTTCCTCGTGGAAGTGGTTGGCCGTCAGCTGCAGCCCGATGGGCAGCCCATTGCGGGACTGGCCCACCGGGATATTCATGGAGGGTACACCCGCCAGACTCATCGGCACCGTGAAAACATCGGATAGATACATGGTTAGTGGGTCATCAACCTTGGACCCGATGGGGAATGCCGGGGTCGGGCTGGTTGGGGTGAGCAGGATATCCACCTCTTTCAAGGCCTGCAGGAAATCTTGCTGCATGAGGCGGCGGACGCGCTGGGCCCGGATGTAATAGCGATCCATGTACCCGGCGGAGAGAACGTAGGTGCCCAGCATGATGCGCCGCTGCACTTCAGGGCCAAAGCCGCTGCTGCGGGTGTCGGTGTAAAGCGCTTCCAGGCTGTCCCTTAACTGCAAACGCATTCCATAGCGAATTCCGTCGTACCGTGCCAGATTGGAAGAGGCCTCGGCGGTGGTGAGAATGTAGTAAGCGGCGATCCCGTAATCGGTATGCGGTAGGGAAACTTCAGTAACCGTGAAGCCCTGGTCCTTGAGGAACTGGATGAGATCCCGGTACCGGTCACTGATCTCACGATCCATTCCCTCATGTTCGTATTCCGGGGCGATGCCAACGATAAGGTTGCGGGCCTGCTCTTCGCGGTAGGCAAAGGGCTTCACCGGCTCGGCGGCGGAAGTGCTGTCCCGGGGGTCATGACCAGCGATGACTTCGAACACCGTGGCGGTAAGCTCCGTATTCCTGGCGAAAACCGACACCTGATCGAAAGACGAGGCGAAGGCTACCAGTCCATATCGAGAGACCCGTCCGTAGGTAGGCTTAAGGCCATAAATGCCGCAGAAAGCCGCCGGCTGGCGCACCGATCCGCCAGTGTCACTTCCCAGGGCTGCATCCACCAGGCCCGTCGCCACGACCACCGCCGAACCGCCACTACTGCCTCCGGGTACCAATTCCGGGTTGCAGGGATTGCGGGCCGGGCCGAAGCAGGAATACTCGGTAGACGAGCCCATGGCAAACTCGTCCATATTGGTCTTGGCAACGATGGCGGCGCCGGCATCGAGCAGCCGCTGCACGGGTGTGGCGGTATATAGTGATATGTAGCCCTCCAGCGTCCGGGAGGCGCAGGTGGTGGGGAAATCTACGAGGTTCAGGTTGTCCTTGATAGCCAGAAGCTTGCCCGACAAGGGCCCCTCTGCCGGGCCAGCTTCCAGGCGCCTTAACGCCTGCGTGGAAGTGTCGGTGACAACAGCATTGAGTTCCTGCTGTTCTTTAAGAGCGGCGGGAAAGGCCTTGATCCGCTCAAGGGGAGAGGATGACACTGGTAAGGAACCGGCGGGCTAGTCTTCCTGCTCCTTGGTGGTGCTGCCGGTCACTTTCTTCGGCGGCTCATCCAGATCTGCAACCGACTTAATCTCATCCTGGATCTCATTGGTGGCACGCTTGAATTCCCGCATGCCCTTGCCCAACCCACGGGCCAGCTCCGGAAGCTTCTTGGCCCCGAACAGAAGCAGGATGATGAATAGAATAACCAGTATCTCACCAAAGCCTAAGGACATATACTCCTCCTACATGATTCCACACGAAGTTAATCAAAAAACCGAGCAGCTCACGGTTATTACCTATGGCTGTGCTTTCGGGAGTGTCCAGCCATCGTGCGTTATCGGAAATAGCGCAGAAAATAAAAGGCCGCCGCCAGACCAAGGACACTGCTGATATTAAACTTGATCCGCAGACCGAAAGTTATCGTGGCTACCAGGATATCCAACGTTACCGGACTGATGCCCCAGCTGACGGACTGGAGGAAAAACTGCTTCACCACCCCTTCAGGAAGTAACATGGCCAGTACATCCCCCAGGAGCGTACCGAGGGCAGCACCGAAGATGAGTCCGATGAAAATAAGTCCCAAAGATCGTTTCTGGTAGTTGCTAAGGACCATCAGCCGGCCTCCACGATGGATTTGAAGAACGCCAGACCGTCGTCTGAGCCGACGATTCCTTCAGCCGCCCGTTCAGGATGCGGCATCAACCCCAGCACGTTCTTTTCACGATTCAGGACACCGGCAATGTTGCCGACCGAACCATTGGGATTGGCCTCCGGGAGTACCTCCCCCCCTGGGGTCGCATAGCGAAAAGCAATCTGACCGGATTGCTC
>JBGVTM010000126.1 GCA_041862535.1 Candidatus Neomarinimicrobiota bacterium
CCATACGATAAGACGCAAAAGTTGGAACACCTTCAGCCGCCGCAGGCGTTGGTAGCCCACGGTTAAAGCTCTGGAACTGCCGATCCCTTGGGTGGAGGCGGAGCCAAGGACACCGTAGAACTCATTATGCCCCATGTAAACCAGCAGCAGATCCGGACCGTAGGTCAGGAGGTCGCGGGTGAAATCCAAGATGGTGAATGAAGTAACTGCAGTCATACCCAGGTTCACCAGCTCCACTTTATACTCGGGGTAGGCTTGAACCAGTCGGTCTCTCAAAAGGGCGGGGAAGGTGCCGTTGAAGTAGTATGGGAAACTGGCCGTGGTGGAACCACCCAGTGCGAAGATCCGCAGGGTGGAATCCCCTTTTTCCTTAAGGAAAAAACTCTCTGAACTGAAACCGGACATCTCGGCCCGGCTGAAGTAGCGCAAGGATACATCTCTGTTCGGTGTCAGGTATTGTCCCGTGTCACCGTAGGGCACGAACAGCGCCAGGTCCGGTCCAAAGTCAATCAGGCGAAGAACCAGCTCGAGCAAGCCGAAAACGATAAGGGGGCTCAGAACAAGCAGACCGAGACGGATGAGCAGTTGCCTGAGGGAGTGAGATGACGCTGTCACGGATAGATCAGAGTTATCGGGGATTCAATCGAAGGTTTCACCCGCTGCCCGAGATTGAAGGCTAGAAGATAGTATAGATAAAGGGCGCTAAGGCCGAACCTTCGGTCAACACAATCAAGAGACTGAGCAGAAGCAGAAGGACCACAATGGGAGCCAGCCACCACTTCTTCCTTACTTTCAGAAAATCCCAGATCAGAGCTAGTTTCGATGTTCGAGCCATAGCTGCGGATATGTTACCCAGGATTACTACCGAGTTCCACACTATTAGTAGGGTTTGAAAGGCCTGCTCCCGGGCCCGTTCTGCTCCATTGCCAGCCAGTACGACGTTTGCTTGGCGTCTTTTTTCAGGAGCAGGAAATCTTTTCCAACCAGTCTGAGCATCAGACCCACAGGCGTGATAACCATGTAATAAAAAAGCGTAAGTACTACTGTTGTTGCCACTCGGGACAACACCTTGCCAAAGGTCATCCACCCCACCTGGATGGGTCCCAGAACTTTCGGGCAGAGGAGCCCTGTTACGGTAAAAAAGGCAGCGAGCCCGAACAGATACGGCCAGGCTGAGGTGTCCCGCCAGACAAACAGTCCGCCCAGAGCAGCTAGAGCCGCAGCCATCGTTAGACCAAAACGGCGCCGGTCACGGTCAGTGAACATATTCGGACCGCTTCTGAACCGTGACCGCAACCGATCCATCCTGGATGGTTGTCGCTGACTTGAATCCAACTGAGAGACCGGCTGGTCCGTTTTGAGCAGTACCAGGTCTTCAAGGAAGAGCGCGTCCATCTCCGTGCGCATGAAGCACTGATAGGCTTCCTGAGGTGTACAGACGATCGGTTCGCCCCGTACGTTGAACGAGGTGTTGATAACAATTCCGTAGCCCGTTATCGCCTTGAAGGCCTGGATGAGTGCATAGAACCGGGGATTATCTTGGTGGTGGACGGTCTGGACGCGGGCTGAGTAGTCCACGTGGGTCACAGCGGGGATGTCGCTGCGATGCACGTTGAGCAGATCCAGGCCGGTAAGGTCGCGTTCATCATCGGTCAGCGGTCTTCTACGCGACTCCTTGACCGACGTTACCAGCAGCATATAGGGGGAGGGTTCTTTCAGATCGAAATAATCTTCGGTATCCTCAAGCAAACAAGAGGGAGCAAAAGGCCGGAAAGACTCTCGGAACTTGATCTTTTGATTGATTATAGATTGCATCTGTGGATTGCGGGGAGCCCCCAGAATACTTCGATTTCCCAAGGCCCGTGGGCCAAACTCCATCCGTCCCGAGAACCACCCTACGACCTTGCCTTGGGCAATAAGGTCAGCTGCCATTTGGGGAATTGTGCGTGCGTCATGCCTTTCATGAGGGATTCGTTCTTCCTGAAGCCATTTCTCGATCTCAGCTACAGAGTAAGAGGGTCCCAAGTACGATCCTCTTTGCTGATCCTCAATGCCATCAATCTGCCGGGGCTGATCCAGTACGTGGTTCCATACCACCAAGGCAGCTCCCAAAGCACCACCCGCATCCCCGGCAGCAGGCTGGATCCAGACCTTATCGTATATACCCTCCCTCAATATTTTCCCGTTCGCAACCGAGTTCAAGGCCACACCACCAGCCAAGCACAGGTGCGACTCCCCTGTCTGGCGTTTGACATGCCGGGCCATCCGCAGCATGATCTCCTCGGTGACTACCTGCACCGACCGGGCGAGGTCCATATCTTTTACAGTGAGGGGTTCACCTGCTTCGCGAGGCGGCCCGCCGAATAATCTATGAAACCGACGGGATGTCATCGTAAGCCCTTTGGCGAAGTTGAAATATTCCATGTTGATTCGGAACGATCCGTCCTCACGCAAGTCCAGTAATTCATCTAGGATTTGCTGGGCATAGCTGGGCTCGCCGTAGGGGGCAAGACCCATCACCTTATACTCATCGGAGTTCACCTTGAATCCGGTATAATAGGTGAATGCAGAGTAGAGCAGCCCAAGACTATGTGGAAACCGCAGTTCATATCTCAGGTCTACCCGGTTACCACTGCCCGTTCCCCAGGAGGTCGTTGTCCACTCACCTACACCATCCGCAGTAATAATCGCCGATCTTTCGAACGGTGAGGCGAGAAAAGTGGAGGCGGCATGGGATTGGTGGTGTTCCGGGAAGATGATCTCCCCGTCATAGCCCAATTCTCTCCCGATCAGATCTGACATCCATAATTTTTGTTTGAGCCACAGGGGCATGGCTTTGAGGAAGGAATGGATGCCAACCGGGGCGTAAGTCAAGTAGGTTTCCAGCAACCGTTCAAACTTGATCCAGGGCTTATCGTAGAAGGCCACGTAGGTGAGGTCCCCTGCATCGATGCCGCCTTCCTCCAGGCAGTAGGCGATGGCATGTCGGGGAAAGGTGTAGTCGTGCTTGATACGGGAGAAACGCTCTTCCTGGGCGGCTGCGGTGATCTTGCCGTCTTGAATCAGGCAGGCGGCGGAATCGTGATAGAAGGCCGAAATGCCGAGAATAGCCGTCACCCTGTCACCTTATATAAATGACTTGGTCGAATGGAGTGCAAAACTAAGGGAGACCTCCTACGGTTCCAAGGTTTTCATAGATTCTGCAGAACATTACAGCCCACAGGTATTTAAACAAGCCTATGAGAATAAAACCGAGAACCTTAAACTTTCGTTACTATCGGTTCTAAAGGTTGGGGCTAGGTTGGGGTAAACTAACCATCGATACTACTACTTGAGTAAGGGACGATCTAATTCAATCGCGAATGATTTGCCAATGTACGTATCATCTGAACTCCAAATGAGAAACCTCTAATTTTAAGTAGTTCTTAAAGTCCTCGTAATAACTTATACCATAGACTTACTCGCGGTATCATCAAGCTTCAATGTCAACCCAGGAGATATTCCAATGTGGATTACCCTCTCAATAAGGTCCCTGATTACCCTGGTTTTAATTACATTGGTGCTAAACCCCGCGGTTGGGTGGGGAAGCAAAGCGGTCGGCGATGGCATTTCGGTGAGATACGAGGAACTCACGGCAATAGAATTCCAAACAGCACTTGAGAAAGCCGATTACACCTGTATCATCCCTATGGGCATTCTGGAAAAGCATGGTCCCCATCTTCCGCTGGGTACGGATATGCTCGACGTCAGGGAGATGGCTATGCGTGCCGCCAAACGCGAGTATACCCTTATCTTTCCAGAATATTACTTCGGACAGATCTATGAAGCGAAGCACCAGCCGGGTACCATCGCGTATAGCCATGAACTCATTTGGAATATGCTGCAGGAGACCTGTGGTGAACTCGCCCGTAATGGTGTGAAAAAGATCATTCTTGTGAATGGTCATGGGGGCAACAATAGTTTTTTAAGTTATTTCCTGCAGGTCCAATTGGAAGAGCCTCGAGATTACGCAGTCTACCTTTTTACCCCCTCAGACGACCCCGTAACTCTGGAAAAAGTTGCTGAGAGACGCAAGACAGAGATGGATATGCATGCAGGGGAACTTGAGACCTCCCGCATGCTGGCCCATCGGCCCGATTTAGTAGAGACAGAGAAAGCAAATACCCAGAGCGGAGAGGACCAGGCACGTTTGAACGATCTGCAGGATGCGACAACCGGCATTTGGTGGTATGCCCGGTTTCCTAACCACTACGCGGGTGACGGCAGCCCCGCCGAACCCAAGCTGGGTGAACTACTGATTGAGGCCAAGGTGGATCAGTTGGTGAAACTGATCAAGCACGTAAAGCAGGATACCAGGGTGCTGAAACTTCAGGAACGCTTCTTCGAGGAAGCCAAGAATCCCCTCAAGACCAGGCAGTAATTCCGATGATTGAACTCGAAGTCGGTAACCGAACGGAAAGTGCAACGAAAGTCAAACCGTCATGAATCCATTACATCGGTATCTGTCATCTATTATCCCGCTCCTGATGGTAGTGGTGTGCTATGGCCACGTCCCGTTCCACCGGGGCGTCAATCTCACCGGGTGGTTTCAGCGATCATCGGTTAGGGAGATCCAATTCACGCAATTCACCGAGGATGATTTCGAAGATTTGCAGACTCTCGGCGTGGACGTGATACGCCTGCCTATCAATCTCCACTTCATGACCAATGGTGAGCCGGATTATGTGATCGACCCTTTGCTGTATTACTTCCTGGACCAGGTGGTTGACTGGGTGGAAGCATATGACATGCACCTGATCCTGGATAACCACACCTTCGATCCCGCTGAGGATACACAACCGACAGTATATACAATCCTGGCCTCCGTCTGGACTCAACTGGCCGAGCATTATAAGGACAGCTATGAAAATCTCTACTACGAGATCCTGAACGAGCCTCACGGCATTGACGACTTTGTCTGGAATTCCATCCAGGAGTCCGTTGTACAAAAAATTCGGGAAGTTGACACACTGCATACGATCGTGGTGGGTCCGGCCGGCTGGAATAGCTACTGGAACCTGGATGAAATGCCCGTGTATAAAGATGACAACCTGATCTACACCTTCCACTTTTATGATCCGTTCCTCTTCACCCACCAGGGTGCCAGTTGGGCAGAGCCTTCCCTGGTTCCGCTGGCAGGCGTTCCCTTCCCCTACGATGCCGGCAGAATGCCCTCCCTCCCACCTTTATTACAGGGTACCTGGATCGAAAGTGCTTTCAATGCTTACCCATCGGAGGGTTCAGTTGCACGCGTTCAGGAACTGATCGACATCGCCGTGGCTTTCCGGGAAGCCCGCCAAGTTCCCATTTTCTGCGGGGAGTTCGGGGTGTACATCCCGAATTCAGACCACGAAGACCGCGTCTTCTGGTACGATGCCGTCGTCGATTACCTGAACCAGAATGCCATCGCCTGGACCATGTGGGATTACCGCGGTGGTTTCGGGCTTTTCGAGGAAGGCAGTGCTGAGATGTTTGACCACGATTTGAATGTCGATCTGCTTGAAGCGCTGGGCTTCAATGTCCCGCCTCAATCCGAGTATAGAATAGTCCCAGACAGTTCCATGATTTTCATATTCAGCGACTACATTAAGCCAAATATCATCAATTCCAGCTATAACCATGGCAGACTCGATTATTATCATGAGGAGAATCCCTACGAGGGAACCTTCTGCATCTCCTGGTCGGAAGCCGCCCAGTACAATAATATAGGCTTCGACTTCGTTCCCAACAGGGATCTCAGCTATCTCCTTGCCGCGGAGTATGTCATCGATTTTTATATCCGGACGACCGGGAGCAGTGTGGATTTAGATATCAGGTTCGTCGATACTAAAACGGAGGATCCCGCCGACCATCCCTGGCGGATGGGTACTTCCTGGAGCACCAATTCGATCTTGCCAGATAGCAGTTGGCACCACGTGCAGATCCCCATCGCCGGCCTGGAAGAGAAGGGGTCCTGGGACAATGGCTGGTTCGAGCCGCAGGGACTGTTTGACTGGACGGCCGTGGACCGGTTGGAAATCGTGGCGGAGCATGGTGATTTCGGTGACACCCGGCTTTGGTTTGACTTGCTTCGGATCCTGGATCCCCATCAATCAGGTACCGCTGAAAGAAATCCAATACCGTACTCATTCAACCTTTATCAGAACTACCCCAATCCCTTCAATTCTGCATCCACGATTCAATACGATTTATCACAAGTCACAGATGTTTCATTGATCGTTTTTGATATCGTTGGGCGGGAGATCGTGAGATTGAGTGACAGCCGTCTAGGGCCAGGTTATTACCAGGTCATTTGGAATGGACGTGATCGGTTCGGTTGTGAGATTCCAACTGGAATCTACATAGCCAGAATGATCACACCTGAAGACACGAAGAGCATTAAAATGGTTCTTATAAAATAGTAAGTTATTGACTTGGGGGACTAAAGGCCCCGGAGATTCTTTGGCTTTTCTTGTTCAACGCAGAGCTATCTGATTCAGGAGATATGATAAGGAATCTCCTGAATACTCACTCAAATCGGTCGGCATTCTCTTAATCCTTCAAAGTAATATGGTGGATTTTCAGAAAGTTTAACTCACAACATTGCAGAGATATTCTCCTGAGTTTCGGCCAGAAATCGCTGGTAATCTGGTGAGTTGACAGAGTATTATGGTGAGTTTTGAGCTGGAAACAAGAGTCGGGATTAAAGTCATTTTTTCGGATACGGGCCTGATACACATTTATTTTTCTCGAAGGTCACCCACTGTATTTAGGATCCAGTGTCCCTTTGGACGTGTAGGTTCGCCCCGCTTTCAGCGGGATTCAGTCCCGCCAACGTCGGGAAGTCCTATCCGCGGCACCATCACCATCGGTAGGACGAGAAGTTTATCCCGACAGAGCGGAGCGAACGTCGGGAAGTCCTATCCGCGGCACAAGACTTCGCTTTCCTTCGAGAAAGGAGCCCTGATAAGGCTGCTTTCATGCCTGCCCTACCCATACCCCAATCCCTTCAATCCCGGCTCCACCCTGCGCTATGACCTACCCCGTATCACTGATGTGTCACTGGTGGTGTACGATTTGCTGGGCCGGGAGCTGGTCCGGCTGGTGGACAGCAGGCTAGGGTCCGGCTATCATTGGGCCATCTGGAACGGCCGGACAGCCGATGGGGACCAAGCCTCGGCCGGCATCTACATCGCCCGCTTAACGACGCCGCAGCATTACCCTGATAGCTATATCAGATTTCTGAAACAAATATCAATTTTCTGATATTCCAGCTCCCTAAGAAGGACTGGGAGACCTTACTCCGCTCCGTTTTCATTATTCGGGCTTCTCGTCACGGCCTGCACCGGATACTTCCATTTTTCCATTAAACCATCCACTCGCTTAGCCAAAGCGGCATTTCATTTGCACAAATCCTGAAATGGAAGACCAATAGCTGGAATATTTTATTTTAAGTACATACATTTAGATAAATGAACTTCTTGGGAGTCTACTCTGATTTTTCAAATTACATTGTCTGGTGCTTCTGCGGCACTGGTCGTAGTCGCGCAAAAATAGTCAAGCCACCGCATCTACATCGCTTGTCTCGTGACGCCTGAGTTCAACAAGTCGATCAAAATGGTGTTGGTGAAGTAGGGATTGATGCGAGTGTTGAGGGGGCGAACCATTCGCGCAGTGACAGTTGTATTAGCGTTGGCTATGTTCTCGACCGGACTTAGAGCCCAGCCAGATACCCTCTGGACAATGACGCTTGGGAGGGAGCTAGAGGAAGAAGGCTTGGATGTCCAGCAGACATTTGATGGCGGATTCATCATTGTGGGATATATAGAGGCGTCGAGGGAAACCGGTAACAGAGATATTTGGCTGATAAGGACCAATGCTTCAGGGGATACTATTTGGACAAAGACGATCGGGGGAAGTGGCTATGATATGGGATTCTCCGTTCAGCAGACGCCCGATAGTGGATTCGTTGTCGGCGGCCTGCTCTCCCTTGGCCAGGGATATAGCTTTTCATTGATTCGAACTGATACCAAAGGTGACACCTTGTGGACAAGATCGTACGGAGGGGGGGTTGCGAAAAAAGTTAAGCAGACGTGGGATGGGGGATTTCTTGCTATTGGGGACTCCCATAGCGACACCGGAAGCGATGTGCAGCTCGTTCGATGTTCTCCATTAGGAGAAGTTATCTGGTCCTGGACCTATGGGCTGACAACTACCGATGATGATCGGGGATATGATGTTGTAACTGTAGGCGATAGTGCGATATTTATTCTCGGGACTCTCTCCACGGATGAAGGCGGTCTTTTCCTAATGCGAGTTGACACTACGGGTAATATCGCTTGGACGCGCACCTATGGTTGGGCGATTGCACCCAGTTTCCAGCATACTTCTGATGATGGATTCGTGATTCTTGGATCGACTGGTGCTTCGTGGGGTGGCCCACCGTCGCGTGTGCTACTTATACGCGCAAATTCAGAGGGTGATACCTTGTGGACTCGTACGTATGAATTTGAGGAGTTTGTTGATTGGTACGGTATCGCAATACAGGAAATGCCAGATAACGGATTTGCCCTCGCTGCCACTGCTCAATGTTGTGGTGATCTTATTAACTATTCCTATGCTGCGATCATTCGCACGGACGATCAGGGTGATACTCTTTGGGTACGCAGGTTCGCTGCGTCGGAGGGATATAGCGTTTTTTCAAGTTTCAACGCTATGAACATAACGGCCGATAGCGGATTGATTTCAACGGGCAGGATTTACAGCCCTCATACCAAAGGGAACCTCTGGATTGTGCGCCTTGCATCTGACGCTACCTCCTTGAGTGCAAAGGAGAAAATAGAATACCTTCCTACTTCAGTTCTACTATTTCAGACCTACCCCAATCCCTTCAATCCTATCACCACCATCCGCTATGACCTACCGCTGTCAGTGCATGTGCAGCTGATAGTCTATAACATTCTGGGCCGCGAGGTTGTTCGCTTAGTGGAAGGCTTGGTCCCCGCCGGCTCCCATAGCGTGGTCTGGCACGGCCGGAACCAAGACGGCCGCCCTCTCCCCTCCGGCATCTACCTCGCCCGATTAGCGACACCGGGGTACACCCAGTCCATCAAGATGCTGCTGCTGAGATGAAACGAGTAGCTACAGTGCTTCTGGTTCTTGGCACATCAGTGATAGGCCAATCTGACTCCCTCAGCTGGCTGGAATTCTTCCCCATGCACATCGGTGACCGCTGGCAATACAATGAAGTGGTGTACAGCAATGGAGTAAAAACCGCAGACCGGTACACCATAGCCCAGATCGCTGGAGACAGCACAGCAGCGAATGGTAAACGGTATTTCTATTTCAATCCATCGTTGCCCATGATCTATGCCGAACTATTGCGGTTTGATACTCTTCAACAACGTATTTATGCCTATGCCCCCGATACCGGCATCTGCTATATCGATAGTGAGCGATTGGTTTTTGATTTCATCCTCGTTGATTCTAGCAACGGGACTTGTCCGGAGTGCTATGATTTTTGCGAAGTTTGTCAGAAGGAGCGCAGGGAATTATCAGCCTTTAAAGATACCTTTGTAACTGTCGACTGCCGGCCCCCGGAAGCCAGGATCACTTTTGCTGCTCCTATCGGCCTTATAGGTATTGGTATAGATACTCCTTGGGGAGATGCGCATTACTATTCTTTAGTCGCAACCAAGATCAACGGCGTAACATATGGCGAGTTCGTACCTGAGGACACTGATAACCTCTGGTTCCTGGACTACTTCCCTATGCACATCGGTGACCGCTGGCAATATGAAATTACTGAGTGGGCCCAGGGCGTGACGGGTTACCAGTCCTTGACCATTACCGGCGATACCGTGATGAGCAACGGCAGGCGCTACTTCGTCTTCAGCGACAGCACATACTGCCAGATAGACACCACGAACGCAATCCTTTATAAATACATTACTTGGGGATGCTACGCTCCGTGTCCTTTTAACGAGTGGGACGAAATTGATTTTTCAGTCATGGACTCGTCTATTTTGGCGTGGGAGGACTGTTGGTATGGTTCCTCCAGTATTCATGACCATGGATACCTTCCCCTTTCTGCATTCGAAGACACCTTCCATGTCATATCCGTGTACCACGAATACGAAGAAATAACCAGATTTTATGCCTGCGGACTTGGTTTGTTAGAGCTGAATATGCAGGATTATATAGTCAGGCGCCTGATAGCTGCCCAGATCGATGGAAACATCTATGGTAAATTTGTTGCGGTTGAGAGAGACAATCCGACATACCCGCTGTCCTTCATGCTCTATGATGCGTACCCCAATCCCTTCAATCCTATCACCACCATCCGCTACGACCTACCGCAGTCAGTGCACGTGCAGCTGATAGTCTATAACCTTCTGGGCCGCGAAGTGGCGCGGCTGGTGGATCAACCGCTCGAGGCCGGGATTCACTACGTGGTCTGGAACGGCAAGGGCAATAATGGCAGTGAATTGCCCTCCGGCATTTACATCGCGCGCTTAGTGGCATTAAACTATACAAAATCCATCAAAATGCTGCTGCTGAAATAGGGATAAAAAAGAAGAAATGAAAGCACCAAGATTACCCTTGTATGAGTTCATCCTGGTTTCCCTGATACTGTTGCCCGCTCCCCGCGGGTTATGGGGCCAGATTTCTCCCAGCCCTGGCATTATTCTGCCCTATGAGGGAGCCGAGGTTACCGGACTTCGGCTGGAAGACATAGTATTCCCATCAACGGATCGGATTCCGGACATTCTTGAAGATCCGGCGGCCCTTTCTTTCCTCAATTCCCTCCGCTTCTACGCCAGTTTCACCTCCGATTTCAGCGCCACCAGGCTTGAGCCGGTAGACGGATTGGATACGACCATTGATCAGCGGTCGCAGCGTCTGATACCAGGCCACTGCTCGCTGGCCTTGCCGTTCAGATTAATGAACCGACCCTGGGCAATCGGCGCGGCCTTCAATGGCCGGTATGATCCCATCTATACCACGGATGATCTTACCATTGAGAATCCCCTGGGAGAATTCTCATGGCAGCAGAGTGGGAACATTTCCTCAGCCTCCGTGGGTATGAGTACCCGACTGCTTCCACGCACCAGTATGGGGATCAGCTGGACCCAGTGGTTCGGTGAGCGGCAGGAAATAACCACCTCGGTAGATTTATCCTCTGACTTTGAATCCACTACTACCGGTTCTTACAGCTACTCCGGACACTTCCTGGGTCTCGGATTCACAACCACCTTACCGCGGCTCACGATGGGTCTGGTTGCCTATACGCCCTTCGAGCTCATGGAGGGCGATAAGATGACCACGGTCAATGGACTGGATCGTTTTGAATCGATCCACCAGAAGTACTATGGTGCGCTTAAAGCCCGAGTTGTGTATGTTCATAAGCCGAACTTGACCTTCGGCCTGGCATACCGATATCAGGAGCGCATCACCACAGAGCATCAGTCTGACGAGTTTTCCTATAACAGCAAGTACGGTCCATCCACCAAGCTCGCGATAGGCGTCGGCTACACCCCACGATTAAAAAGGATTCGCCTGCCGCTGTATGCCGCCTATATCGGCCATT
>JBGVTM010000127.1 GCA_041862535.1 Candidatus Neomarinimicrobiota bacterium
GCAAGGAGGGATACAAAATAGGCATCCTTCCAGAAAACCAGCGACCCACCATAATACTGCGATCCCTGTCCATAAGCCGCTTCGATTGACTCTCTCGAATGCGAAAAGACACCAAAGGCGTTTCGGGAATTACCCATATCAAAAATATCAACAAAGATTTCGGGTTGACCGGGCTGGGTATAGGTGCGATTGATCAATCCCTGGAACCCGTAGGACAGGTAAAGCTCGGCGCCGCCATTGAGGTAGTCATATAAATTCGTGTGGTCGTATTCCCGATCCCTACGGCCAATTTTCCAGCCCTCAACGGTATCGGGTAATAAACCGACGATATTTGAACTCCCTTTCTCCATACTACAGGCTCCCATAGTTAAAATAAAGATCGCAGCGTAAAGATATAGGTAATTATTCATAAGGTTACTCAGCCATAATTTGGCTTTATTCGTGGGGAAAGCCATCTAATCTCTTTCGTTATTCGCTGACCAGCCCGATAATTGTACGTCGTCAGAACCTTTTGGGGGCTCAGGGCTAAAACTAAGGGGATCAGGTTGTATTTCCAATATCCCGTTTCCGCTTTATCCGGAGCTTACTCTGCCTGACCAGCGCTCGCTGATCCTAGCTCTGATGCCTCAGGCAAAGCGGTCTCTTTGGCGAAACTCAAATTTTGCCGATCACGGCCCATTTCCTGGATACCTGTGAATTGACCTGCTCAATCGGATTGCCGTGACCTATAGTGACCGCAAACATGTGCCTGAGATTTATGATGATCTCATCTTATTTGATTTTCTAATTAGTTCAAAAATATTATATTACCAAACAGGGGACTAAAATACATAACTGAGTCATCTTGTCCAGAGCATCGCAATACTATTTGAAGAGTTACAGGTAGCTACCATGAATGATCAACGCAAGACGAAATCCCAACTGATCGCAGAATTGGAGCAGACGCGCCACCGCTTGGCCGAACTGGAGCGAATTAAAATTGAGCACCGGCAAAAAGCTAAGGCGCTGCAAGAAAGCTTCTCGAAATACAAGGCGGTGGCAGAGGCTATACCAAATATGATATTTCGCCTGGATAAAGAGGGCACTTTCCTTGAATATGTACCAGCCAAAGGACTGGACCCATACGCCCCGCCCGCGGAATTTATTGGCAAAAATATTCGCAACGTGCTGCCAGAAGAAATGGCCAGTCAATCCATAAAGATCCTACAGGAGACTCTATCAACCAGGGAAGCTCACGTTTTTGAGTATCCGCTTAAAATAGGGGATGAGACGCGCTATTACGAGGCTCGCCACGTAATATATGGTGAAGATGAAATTCTTGGTATTGTGCGGGATATCACCGAGCGCAAGCAGTCGGAAGAAACGCTGCGGGTAACAGATTGGGAACTCAGCATCAGGAACGAAATCGCCAATATCTTCTTAACCACCGCCGACGACATGATGTATGGCGAGGTGCTGGAGTGTGTTCTCAAGGCTCTTGAAAGCAAGTATGGTGTTTTTGGATATATTGACAGTGATGGCGCTATAGTTTACCCATCTATGACCAGGGATATCTGGGATCAGTGCCAGATTCCGGATAAATCGATCGTATTCCCGCGCGAGTCTTGGGGTGGTATCTGGGGCCGGGCCCTCACGGAAAAGCGGACATTGTATTCAAATAAGCCCTTCAAAGTACCCGAAGGGCACATTGCTATCGATAGAGCTATAGATGTACCTATTATCCACAAAGGAGACGTAATTGGGAACCTCATGGTCGGCAACAAAGCGACGGACTACGATGATAAAGATGTAGAAATGCTGGAAACCATCGCCAATTATATCGCGCCGGTCCTGAGTGCGAGGCTGCAGCGAGATCGCCATGAGGAAGAACGAAAACGCGCTGAGGCCGAGCGGGAAGCTTCAATCGCGGAATTGGAAGCCAAAAACACCGAGCTGGAGCGCTTTACCTATACTATATCCCACGATCTGAGAAGTCCCCTTGTCACTATCAAGGGATTCCTCGATTTTTTAGAAGAGGATGCAGCTAAGGGGAATATAGAAGAGGTTAAGGAAGACATTATGCATATAGCCACCGCAGCCGACAAGATGAATTCACTCCTGACTGAGTTGCTGGAGTTATCTCGCATCGGACGTTTTATTGGCTTTCCGGAAGAATTTTCCTTTGGTGAGCTGGCCCAGGAAGTGGTGAAACTGTTGGCCGGCCTGATCGTGAAACGGGGAGTACAGACAGAGATTGCCCCTGACTTGCCCGTGATTTATGCTGACCGGACCAGGATTTTCCAGGTGCTGAAGAACCTGGTCGAAAACGCCGTGATGTTCATGGGTGACCAGCCCCAGCCGGTCGTTGAAATAGGATGCCGAAAAGAAGCAGAAGGGCAAGTCTTCTTCGTACGGGATAACGGCATTGGAATTGACCCCAGCAACCACGAAAGGGTGTTTGATCTTTTTTATAAACTAGATACTAAGAGCGAGGGCACTGGGCTGGGCTTATACTTAGCCAAACGGATCGTAGAGGTCCATGGGGGCCATATCTGGGTAGAGTCTGAAGGTCTGGGACGCGGCTCAACCTTCTGTTTTACCATCCCGTCACCACCAGCAACGACAAACCGATGGGGAGAAAAGAGCCAAGATTAATACCGAGTTTCTTAATCCTTGGTAGCAATCCAGGTGGGAAGTGGAGGATTTTGTCTGGTGAACGCTGACGGATTTCCCGCCATGGGCGGGACTAATCCCGCCGGAGGCGGGGCGAACCACCGACCTTCCCGACATAAAATGTCGGGACGCTCCGACTACACTAGAGCACTATGTCGACGGAGATATGCGATCACCAAGTCTGAGCGCTTCATGCGCTTTAATTTGGCCTCAAGTTTCATCGCTTCTGAACGCGATTCACGCGGCAATCTTCCAACCAACTCCCATGGCTCGCGTTGCTTCGTAGCAACGGACTTATCTGTATTGTGCTCGGTGGTCCTGCGATCCAGGTTATCGGTGTGTCCTATATACGTCCTGCCCGTGGGGTGACTTCTTAAAACGTATACAAAAAACATCGCGTGGACGCTGCGTGATTCGAACACGCGACCTCCGCCTTGTAAGGGCGGCGCTCTGAACCAGCTGAGCTAAGCGTCCCTATTAAAGCGAAACCCTACTCGACAACAACTCCTTCCGAAATGACATCCTCTATGGTACCGCGTTCTTCCTCTTCATTGGCTTTTTCTTTGATCTCCTCTTCGGGCGGTCCGGTTACGGGCGGTACCACGGCCTCTCGTTCTAGAGCCAAATTAAGGACCTGGGACATTTGCTTGACAAAGGAAAACTTTAGGTCTTTCAGAACCTTGGCGGGGACATCCTCCATGTCCTTCTTATTCTCGAACGGAAGGATCACGTGTTTCAGTCTCGCCCGGTGAGCTGCGGTGACCTTCTCCTTAATGCCACCGATGGGCAGCACATTCCCGCGCAGCGTGATCTCGCCGGTCAGGGCAACACCCTCCTTCAGAGGCCGTCCACTGAGCAGCGAGACAATGGCGGTCAGCATCCCTACACCTGCTGAAGGACCATCTTTAGGAATCGAACCGGCCGGGACATGGACGTGCACATCCCAGCTCTTATAGAAATTGGGATCGATTCCGAACGTGTTTGCGTGAGCCCGGACGTAGCTCCAGGCCGCTCGAGCGGATTCTTTCATCACATCGCCCAACTGGCCGGTAAGTGTAAGTTGACCGCGCCCGGGCATCCGCGAGGCCTCGATAAACAGGATATCACCCCCGGCAGCCGTCCACGCTAGGCCAATGACTATTCCAGGTTCATTAACCCGTTCGGCAACCTCGGCATGGAAGGTCTTCGGTCCCAGGTAGTGAACGGCGTTCCGACTGGTAATTTTGACCTGCGTAGATCCCTTACCCTCGACTAGCTCGGTAGCCCGCTTACGGCAAATATTGGCGATCTCACGTTCCAGGTTGCGAACACCGGCCTCCCGGGTGTAGGAATGTATCAGCTCTTTCAAGCCACTCTCCGCAAAAACAAGCTGAGAGGGATTGAGCGCATTCTCCTTGACCTGTTTGGGAACCAGGAAGTTCTTGGCAATATTTATTTTCTCATCATCAATATAGCCGGTAAAGTCCAGGATTTCCATGCGGTCACGCAGGGGACCGGGGATCTGATCCTTCCGGTTGGCGGTGGTGATAAACATGACCTTCGAGAGGTCGTAGTCCACCTCCAGATAATGATCGTTAAAGGAGAAATTCTGTTCCGGATCAAGCACTTCCAGCAAGGCGGAACTGGGATCACCACGAAAGTCCATACCCAACTTGTCGATTTCATCCAGCATGAAAACCGGATTATTGGTACCAGCCTTCTTCATGCCCTGGATAATCCGGCCGGGAAGGGCTCCGATGTAGGTTCGTCGGTGGCCCCGGATTTCGGCCTCGTCGCGGACACCGCCTAGAGACATACGCACAAATTTCCGGCCCATCGCCCGTGCAATCGACCGCCCAATTGAGGTCTTACCTGTCCCGGGAGGCCCGGCAAAACATAGAATGGGGCCTTTGAGCTTGCCATCACCAGATTGCTGCTCTTTGAGGTTTCGAACCGCCAGATACTCGATGATGCGCTCCTTGGCCTTCTCCAGACCATAATGATCTTCGTCCAGTATCGTGCGGGCGTTCACCACATCATTATTATCCTCGGTAGACTTACTCCACGGCAAGTCGGAAAGCCAGTCGATATAGGTGCGGGCTACCGTATACTCCGGCGACTGGGGCGGGATCCGGCTCAGACGCTCCAGCTCCTTCAGGGCCACCTTTTCCGCCTCCTCGGACATCTGGGCAGACTTGATCTTATCTTCTATCTCCTTCTGATCAACAGTCTGCTCATCCTCACCCAGCTCGCGGCGGATGGCCTTCATCTGCTCCCGGAGATAGTACTCCCGCTGAGTCTTGGAAATCTCATCCTGGACTTCAGATTGAATTTTCTCTCCCAGCTCGGTGCGCTGAATCTCACGGTTGATGATGACCGTGGCCTTTTCCAGCCGATATTTGACATTCATCTCCTCCAGGATCTCCTGCTTTTCCTGGTTGGGAATGTTCATCATGGAGATGGCCCGGTCCGCCACCCGCCCGGCGTCTTGGATGTTGGATAATACGCTGGCCTGTTCGTCAGTGAGATAGGGAACCACCTCAATTAGGCGGTGGTAAATCTGTCGCAGATTTGTGACCATGGCGCCCACCTCCAGGCTGTCGTCCTGGCGCTCCTCGATGCGCTCAACCATCGCTCTGAAGTAGGGCCCGGAGGTGATATATCTATTGATTTGGACACGGGCAATCCCCTGAACAATAGCCGACTTGGAATTGTCGGGCATATCGAAGATCTTCATGACCACTGCCAAAGTGCCCCAGCTATAAAGGTCCTCTTCCGTTGGGACTTCAATGGTTCCGTCCCGCTGGGCAACCACAACCAGCATCTTGCGACCCGCAGGCAGGTCATTAATCAACTTCAGGGATTGCTCGCGACCGATGTAAATGGGAATGATCTGCTGCGGAAATAAAACGGTATTGCGCAGAGGCATGACCGGGAACTCCTCTTCCCCTAGTGGTTCCCTCGGCTCTATTTCGGCCTGCTCTTGCTGCTCCTGCTTTTCAGATTCATCAACCTTCGACATACGAACTCCTGCAATACCTTAACTGCATGAAAGTTTTAATAACATCCTAACAAATAGCAACAACTATCGTGCCGCCGCCTGTGCAGCCACTATGGCCGGCCGACCGTCTGCCGCCATGTCCGATTTTAAAACCTAAAGCAGTCGCTTTGGCAGGCTTTCACCGCGGGCGGGTCGTCTCCACCCGCTGAATAACTTCCAGAGCACGCACCGTAACTAGCGGGTCCCCTTCGGCATCACGCCCTGCCATGCGTGGGAAGTAGCCATTTCCCAGCTGTCGCTCCAGCAGCCAGGAGTAGAACTTTTTAAAGACCGGGTGAGTGGGATTAAAGCCGGCCAGCGTTAGGCCATCCAATACTTTCAGTGTACCTCCCTGAAACAGCTGCACCCCCTTTGATCCCTCTTCCAGCACGTCCCAGGTGCTCGCGTCAGGCAATAAGGTCGTGGTATTCGGCGCCAGGGCATGGGCAAGGAGGAACTCAC
>JBGVTM010000128.1 GCA_041862535.1 Candidatus Neomarinimicrobiota bacterium
AAGTGGCATCCATTCAGTGGGCTGACCTCTCGGAAGACAAGTATGGCGTGAGTCTGCTCAACAGATCGAAGTACGGGCATGACGTCAAGGGGAATATCATCCGGCTCTCGCTGCTCCGTTCTCCTACCTGGCCTGACGAAACAGCCGACCGTGGCAAGCACGTCATCGCCTATGCCCTCTATCCTCACCAAGGATCATGGCGGGAAGGGGAAAGCGTGAGAAGAGGTTATGAATACAACCATCCACCAATCGCCGTGCTAACCGGGACACACGCTGGCCAGCTGCCCGCAGAACATTCGTTTCTCCAGCTCGCGCCCTCCAATCTTGTGCTGACTGCTCTGAAAGCAGCCGAAGATACCCCCGATGCCTGGATCGTAAGATGGTACGAATCGCAGGGGGAAAAAGCAGTGGCGAAACTGACTCTACCCCGCGCGCCAACAAAAGTGGTGAATTCAAACTTCCTCGAAGATGACTTTGAGGAGCTTGCCGCCCCGAACAGGACCATCAGCATCGAGACGGCCGGGAATTCAATTCAGACCGTGAAGGTATATTACAAGTGAACTGATTCTGCCAGGCGCAATTGGTTGATCAGGCGTCTACAAGCCATCGGCCTGGAAGCTAGGTTCGCCCAACTCCACTAAACAAATCAGCCCCTGCGTATTGACAAGCAGCAGTGGCATAGGTGCGAGGAAAAAGTTAATCGCCTGGAAGTAGCGTGGGAGCGATCCTGGGTTCGGGCTACAAGGTAGAAAGCCGTTTCGGTCCAGCGTCGACCACTTCTTTGGTGCATCTTTTAGCGTAAAGCTTAAAATTTTCGATAAACCGCGCCGCCAAAGCGTCATACTTTTTCCAGTAATCATTGTTATCACCCCACGCGTTAGCTGGCTCCAACACTTCTTCGGGCACTCCTGGGCAGGAAAGGGGAACTTCAAAACCGAACAGCCTGTCTTGGCGGTACTGGACCTTATCCAGCTTACCTTCCAGGGCAGCATCCAGCAGGTTACGCGTGTGGTGGATGCTGATACGTCTGCCTACACCGAAGCGCCCCCCGACCCAGCCAGTGTTCACCAACCAGCACTTGACGTTGTGTTTCAACATCCGCTCTTTGAGCATAGTGGCATATTCCGCCGGGGAGCGTACCATAAACGGACCGCCGAAACAGGCACTGAAAGTGATTTTAGGTTCAATCCCGAGCCCGATTTCCGTGCCTGCTATCTTTGACGTGTAACCGCTGATGAAATGGTACTGGGTCTCCTCCAGATTAAGGCGCGCAATGGGCGGCATCACACCCGAGGCATCACAGGTGAGAAAGATAACATTCTCGGGATGGGACTTAGCCATACGCTCCGGCACCACGTTGGGAATATACTCCAGGGGGTAAGAGGCACGGGTATTCTCCGTCAGGATGTCATCATCCAGATCAATCCTGCGGGTAGCCGGATCGTAGACTACATTCTCAAGTATGGTACCAAATTTTCGGGTGCAGGCATGGATCTGCGGTTCGTGTTCGGCTGAAAGGCGAATGACCTTCGCGTAGCAACCACCTTCAAAGTTGAACACGCCGGTTGGACTCCAGCCGTGTTCATCGTCACCGATTAGCCTCCTCTTAGGATCGGCCGACAGGGTGGTCTTCCCGGTGCCGCTCAGTCCAAAGAAAAGGGCTACGTCGCCCCCGTCCCCCATATTGACCGAGCAGTGCATAGGCAATACGCCCTTAAACGTGAGCAGGAAATTCAAGGCCGTGAAAACGGTTTTTTTGATTTCACCACCATACAGGGAATTGGCGATAATGGCCATGCGTTCAGCGAAATTGAGGACGATGGCGGTACTCGTCCTGGTCCCGTCTATTTTGGGATCAACCTGAAACCCGGGCACGACGATGACCGTGAATTCGGGCACAAATTGCTTCAGCACATCCTGGTCCTTGATCGTGATGAACATATTCCGAGCGAATAGACCATGCCAGGCCTTCTCAGCGATAATCCGCACTTTCAGGCGATAATCCGGGTCGGCGCCGGCATAGCAGTCCTGTACGAAAAATTCCTCGTCTTGGGCAAAGGCTTGCACCCGGGCAAACAAGGAATTGAATTTCGCCACACTGAAAGGCCGGTTATACTCGCCCCACCAGATCTTATCTTCGGTAGTAGCCTCACGGACCACGAACTTGTCCGCTGCCGCCCGCGCCGTGTGTTTGCCCGTATTCACCATTACCGGACCCTCATGAGCAATACGCCCTTCATTGCGGAAAACAATCTCTTCATATAACGCCGGCGTTGGCAGGTTCCAGAAGACCCGGTCCAGATGGAGCAGACCGTGATTCTCCAGCCCGTATTCTGAGGCCAGATCCCGGGCCTGCTTGGTACTGGGCGTGTCAAAATGAAGGTACTTGCTCATGTCCAATCCCTCACCAGTTTGCG
>JBGVTM010000129.1 GCA_041862535.1 Candidatus Neomarinimicrobiota bacterium
TGAGACGAACCTTCATCGCAAAAACTTACGGGCACTGCCAGAGCAAATCAAGCCTCCTCGGGTTTGTAGAAAATCCTGGAGATAAGGATGGAAAGCTCATACAAACCCAGGAGAGGGATCGCCATAAACAGCTGACTTAATGGATCGGGTGGTGTAAGAATCGCCGCAAACACCAGGATACCCACCAGTGCGAATTTGCGATGTCGCCTGAGAAAGGCGGGTGTCAGAATCCCGATGCGGGTGAGAATGAAGGAAATCACGGGAAGTTGAAAGACCAGCCCGGCGGCCAGGAGCATTGAGACCACATATCCCAGGTAGGCGTGAATACTGTAATTGGCTTCCACCATGCCTTTGCCCAGGGCGGTGAAAAACCGGAGGCTGAAGGGCAGCAGCACGAGATAGCCGAATGTGATCCCCGCCAGAAGAAAGCATGATCCGAATAGCACGATGGCAAGTGTGATGCGTTTTGAGGATCTGCCCATAGCTGGCTCTACAAAACGCCAAATCTGGTATATAACCACCGGACTGGCCAGGACGAGCCCGGCCATAAGGCTGGCGATGAGCTGCACCATGAACATATCGGATACCTTCAACGCCTGCAGGATTACGGGCTGGTTCAGTCGGAGAGCGGGAGCGGTCAGGAAACCGATGAGCCAATCGGCCTTGATAAAGGCCAGAATGGCAAAAAGGACAATGGCGCCCAGGCTTTTTAATATCCGCCAGCGGAGCTCTTCCAGATGCTCAAGAAAGGTCATTTCCTTGGGATCAGTCATCGCAGCTCAAGACATATCCAGAATAGTGCGTGCTAACTGGTAGGGTGTTATAGTGTCTAAACCGGCATCCAAGGCCTCGCGGCGTTCCGGGGTCCAGAAGCCTTCCATCACCTCCTTACTTACCAACGCTTCCACTCTCTGCCGCGCTCGCCGCCGACGTTTCTGGAGCTGGGTGCCGCTCGCCGCCAAATAGGACTGGTGTGACTCTATAAGCTGAAGCAGCTCTTCAATGCCCTCACCTGCCGTGGCTGTGGTCTGGCAGACCGGTGCTTCCCAACCCGCGTTGTCCTCTTTCAAGCTAAGCAGCTGCTCCAGAAGGTATCGCAGCTGACCGGTGCCCTCCCGATCCGACTTGTTGATCACAAACACGTCCGCTATCTCGAAAATACCAGCCTTCATCAGCTGGATATCGTCACCCGATTCCGGGACCAGGACTACCAGTGTAGTGTCCACCGCCTCCACTACATCCAGTTCAACCTGGCCGACACCCACAGTTTCGAAAATGATAATCTCGTACCCGGCAGCTTCCAGAACATCCCCTACCTCCTGGCTCCGGGCAGCCAGGCCACCCGTCTCACCCCGGGTGGCCATACTGCGGATATACACGCCCTCATCGAGCTGGTGGCGACTCATGCGGAGACGGTCACCCAGAAGGGCGCCACCGGTGAAGGGACTGGTGGGATCAACTCCCATAATCCCCACTTTTATTCCTGCCTGGCGATAGAGTTTGGTAAGCTGGTCTACCAGAGTGCTTTTACCCACCCCAGGCGGCCCAGTGATCCCCAGTCGGTAGGCGGTACCGGCGCGAGGGTAAAGGGCATCCAGCAGGTGGGAAATCTGCGGGGATTCATTTTCAATCTGGCTGATCACCTTCGCCAGGGCCAGGGAGGAACCTGCTAGAAGTTGCTCAACCAGGGTTAGGGCCAACGGCTTAACGCAAGCTTACCCCTGCGGCATCCGTCCGGATAGCCCGGATTGAAACCAAAGGGCTTATTATCCGAATAAGTGTGAGAAAGCGGCGTAGTCTCGAATGAGCAGGCGGCGGCCCTCACGCTCTACCAACCCCTTTTGCTCGAGATTTTTTAACATCCGCGACACTGTCTCACGACTGGTCCCGGCCATATTCGCGATATCCTGCTGATAGGGCAAGCGGTTGATGACTACCTGCCCCATCTTAAAAATACCCATGTCCTCAGCGAACCGGTGCAGTGCAATCCCTATCCGGTGCTCAGCATCAGACAGGGAAAGGGACTTGATCTGCTGGTCGGATTTTCGCAGGCGTAAGGTCATTTCCCGGAGGAGCTGGACCGATATCGAGGGAAAGCGCTCCAGGACATCGAGGAAATCCCGTCGGTTAAGCGTAAAAAGTACTGTATCTTCAATGGCCATAACGTTGGCCGAACGCCCCTGCCCGTCAAGCAGGGCCATCTCGCCAAAAAATTCCGAAGGACCGAGAATCGCAAGGATGACTTCACGGCCCTCCTCATTGAGCCGGGTAATTTTCACGGTCCCGGTTTCAATGATATATAGCGTGTCACCCTGGTCCTCTTCAATGACAATCATGGCATTTTTCGGGTAAGAGCGCCTAACCGTCATTCGCATAATAGTGCCCAGATCCTCATCACTCAACTCGGTGAAGATCGGAACCTCGCGAAGAATAGTCGCTTGGTCTACCATACTAAAAACTTATATTAACACGATCAATTAGGCAATTCTAATTATGTGCTTAACGCTATTTGCCTGATTATCTAATTATAATTAATTTTATAATTTGAAAAATGAAATGGAAAGTATTATTATGGAGCAACACTCATCAACCATTAAGCGGCATCGGCAATCGCTAAAGCGCAACGCGCGCAACCGCTCCGCCCGGTCGAAAGTCAAGACCTACATCAAAAAGGTGGAAGAAGCCACTACGAAGGATGCTGCTGAGACCGCCTTGAGGCAAGCTATCAAGGAATTAGATAAAAGCGCTAAAGCGCGGATCATGCATAGGAACCGGGCCGCCCGACTGAAATCCAGTCTCACCCGAAAGGTAGCCTCCCGCTTCGCATCGTAAACTATCTGCCTTCAGCGATCAGCAATCAGCGCTCAGTCCGTCAGCTGGCGGATCAATCTATACTTAGCCACCAACCCTATTTTATTAACACCAACTTGATGCTGTGGGTATATCCCAGCGTAACCGAACGGGCGATGTAGAGGATGGTAGGCACTTTCCGCCCCAGCAGATTGTAAACCGTCGCTACCACCTCCGTAGCCTCCGGCAGGTCACACTTCGCCCCTACAAGCCCCCAGTACCCAACTCCCGAATATTATCAATCTTCAATCAACAATTTTCAATATTCAATCTACGGTGCCCCCAGCCCCTAGCCACCAGGCCCTAATTTCACCTCCCCGTCGCCAGGTAGTTGGGTGACTCTTTCGTTACGGCCACTTCGTGGGGGTGGCTTTCACTGGCTCCAGCGCTGGTCACGCGGACAAACCTCCGTTTGGCCTGCAACTCTGCGATATTCGAGGCACCGCAGTAACCCATAGCCGACTGCAGTCCACCGATGAGCTGGTGGATCGTCTCAGCCACCGGTCCCCGGTAGGGCACTATACCCTCGATCCCTTCCGGGACCATTTTACCGGAAGCGGTGCCCTCCTGGAAGTAGCGGTCGCCGGAGCCCTCCTTCATAGCGCCTAATGACCCCATCCCCCGGAAAGACTTGTATCGCCGCCCGTCATAGAGGATGGTCTCGCCGGGGCTTTCATCCATGCCGGCGAAGATGCTCCCCAGCATTACCGATGATGCACCCGCTGCCAGGGACTTGGCAATATCGCCGGAAAAACGCATTCCGCCATCGGAGATGATAGGGATATCCGCCTTCCCACCGACTTCGGCGGCGTCCAGTACCGCAGTCAGCTGCGGTACACCAATCCCCGCTACAATCCGGGTAGTACAGCTGGCTCCGGCGCCAATCCCCACCTTCACGGCATCCACTCCGGCCTCGATGAGCGCCTGGGTCCCCTCAGCGGTGGCGACATTACCGGCAATAATATCGATCCCCGAGTGTCGTTTCCGCAGCTCCTTCACGGTCTGCAGGACCTTTTCGGAATGGCCGTGGGCAGTGTCAACAAAGATGACGTCTACCGCGGCAGCCACCAGCGCAGCGGCGCGGTCAAACGTATCTATTCCAGTTCCCACGGCGGCACCCACCCGCAGCCGGCCGTGGCTATCCAGGCAGGCGTTAGGGTGTTGCTCCTTCTTGAGAATATCCTTCACCGTAATGAGGCCACACAGCGCACCACCATCATCCACCACCAACAGCTTCTCTATGCGGTGCTGTTGGAGAACCGTCTTGGCCTCCTCGAGGGTAGTCCCTCTAGGTACGGTAACCAGGTTCTCGCTGGTCATCCGCTGCGAGATGGGCCGGGAGAGGTCCTTCTCGAAACGGATATCCCGATTCGTGAGGATGCCAACCAGATGGTCATTATCGACGATCGGCACACCAGAAATCTGATGCCTCCGCATGACCTCGAGCGCCTCCCCGATAGACTTATCGGGAGGGAGAGTGATCGGATCGAGGATCATCGCGCTCTCCGAGCGTTTCACCCGGTCAACCTCGGCTGTTTGCATTTCTATTGTGAGATTGCGGTGTAGCACGCCGATACCACCCTGCCGGGCCAGGGCAATGGCCATATCCCCTTCGGTAACGGTATCCATAGCGGCACTTAGAAAGGGAATCTTCAGGTGAATGGTTCGGGTCAATCGGGTTGAGACATCTACATCCTTAGGTAAAACGTTGGAATAAGCCGGCACCAGGAGGACGTCATCAAAGGTGATGCCTTCGCGTAATCTGTCAGCCACCTAACTGCACTCCTTTTTATGCATTTATTGAATAGTAACTATACGTTTCCGCTGATTTTCCATCATGGCAAGCCCGCGAATGTCAGCCTTGGTGATAAATCGGCGTCTCACAGCAGGGGTACTACCTGTTCAACGGCTTCGACGACGGCCCCGGAGGCGATGAGTTCGCGTGCCTGGGCGATATCCGGTGCGAGCGGGCGGTCCTCATCTAAAAACGGGACCCGCTCCCGAAGAATCCGATAGGCTGCCATCGCACCGCGCCCCGCTTCCAACCCACCATGAAAGTCCACTCCCTGGCAGGCCGTGACATATTCCAGGGCCAGGATATGCTCCAAATTATCCACCAGTTGGAGCAGCTTGCGACTGGCCCAGGCGGACATCGACACGTGATCCTCCTGGTCTGCACCGGTGGGAATAGTATCTACACTGGCGGGATGAGCGAGTGTTTTGTTCTCGGAGGCCAGCGCAGCCGCCGTGACTTGCATCATCATAAAACCGGAATTTAGACCGGGTTTTGAAATGAGAAAAGTAGGTAGACCAGCACTCCCGCTGAGCAGGGCAAAGATGCGTCGCTCGCTGATATTGCCCATTTCAGCCGCCGCCAGGGCTGCCAGGTCGCAGGCCAAAGCAGCGGCTTCGCCGTGGAAATGGCCCGCCGAGATCACCTGACCACTATCAGGGAATATCAACGGATTGTCGCTGACACTGGAAGCTTCGTTCAGCAACTGGCGGGTGGCAAAATCGAGGGCATCACGACAAGCGCCGTGGATCTGGGGCATGCAGCGCAGGCTGTAGATATCCTGCACGCGCTCATCTCCGTAGCGGTGGCTTTCCCGGATAGCACTCCCCTCCATCAGCCGATAGAGGTTGGCGGCGGAGACCTTCTGACCGGCGTGCTTCTTTAATTCATGCACCTCGGGTCGGAAAGGCTGGGGTGTGCCCGCCAGGCCATCCACCGATAAGGCACCCATAACATCCGCCACCTGCGCCAAATTCCGCAGCCGAATCATGGCCAGCAGTCCCAGGGCGGTGGAGACCTGAGACCCGTTAATGAGCGCCAGACCTTCCTTGGCTTGCAGGACCAACGGCTGAAGCCCGAGGCGCTCTATGGCCTGGACTGCCGGGGCAGGTGCGCCATTTAGAAGTACTTCCCCCTCACCCATTAAGGCCAGCGTCATATGTGACAGAGGTGCCAGGTCACCACTGGCGCCTACCGAACCCTGGGATGGGATCACTGGTAAGGCGTTGCCATTCAAAAAGGCCAGCAGTTGTTCCAAGACCTCCAGACGTACGCCGCTGTACCCTTGGCTTAATGAGAGAGCTTTTAGCAGCATAGTAAGTCGCACGGCCTCAGCCTGCAGGGGCGGCCCGACACCTACCGCATGGGAGCGGATGAGATTACGTTGCAGCGTTTGGTGCTCATCGCCGGATATGCGCACGGTGCTCAGCTTACCGAAACCGGTATTTATGCCGTAAATAGTTGTGGTTTTATCAGCGAGAATGTTCTCAAGGGTGAGGCGTGACCGGACAATCCGTTCACGGGCGCGATCGCTAAGGGCTACTGGGGGTGACGACTTTAAGAAATGCTTAAAGTCATTCAGTTGATAGTCTTTAATATCAATAAGGAACGATTTCAAACTTGAACCTTTGTATCAAAATAGCAATTGCCTTCGCTCAAGCCTTCTCTGGCTGAAATACGATCCCTTCCACCAGACTCGCAATGCGGTCGGGATAGCGGAAAGGTATCGCCTGCACAGGAAGGGCATCCAGGAAGAGTTGGCCGTAGCTGCGGCGGTAAACCCGGGAATCGGCAATGATGAATAGACCCTCATCACTGGAGGTGCGGATCAAGCGTCCAAAACCCTGGCGGAAACGGGTGATGGCATCGGGGATCTGGTACTCCTGGAACGGATTGTAGCCCTGCTCCTGGAGGTATTCGATGCGGGCTTCTACCACCGGTTCGGTGGGATTGGCAAAGGGCAGTCGGGCGATGATCAGCATTTCCAGCAGTTCACCGGGCAGGTCGATGCCCTCCCAGAAGCTGGCGGTCCCCAGGAGAATGGCTCGCGGATTCTCCCTGAAAGCTTCCAGAAGGCTCCTCCGACTGCTGCCGCCAAACTGGGTGATCAAGCGCCGCTGGCTACGAAATAGGCGCGGATGCAGAATGGCATGCACTGCCTGCACCTGGGCATAGGAAGTAAATAGCACCAGGAGCCGCCGCTCAATCTGGTCGGTCAGGACATCAATCAGCTCCGCCAGCTGCTGGGGATACTGGGGATCGGTCACGTCCACCGGCGTCTCCCAGCCCAGGACCACACATTGCTCACTATAATAGAATGGTGATGGAAACTCCCGCTCTTCCACTGGCCAGGCGTCAAAGTGCTCATCCAGGCCTGCCTCTCCGCGGAAGTAGTCGAAACTGGTGCCCACCTGGAGGGTAGCTGAACAGAGCACTGTCCCCGGCCGACGCTCAAACACCCGGCCCGAAAGAAACGCACCCACCGTCAACGGCGCGCACCGAAATTCCACCTGAACCTGATCGTTCCGGGCTTGAACCTCCCGCCAGAGGACATCGTCCCCGGTAGGCTCCTCCATGGCAATACGCTTGAAGGCCATATTCAGCACCGTGGCTTCTGAAAGGTCCAGCTCCAGGTCATTCACCAGCGACTCACTCAAGGCCATATCCGTTTTGGTGAGCAGCTTGTGCGTGTCTGCCAGCATCTGTGTAAGGGTATCCAGTGCCGCAGCGGTCGTTTGCACCTGGGCATCCAAGCCGCGGAACTCCAAGTGAGGATCTATATAGCGGCCCAATTGGGTGGCATACTTCCAGTCGGGATCGACCCTGATCTGGTTCTCGCAAACGTACGCCTCGAGCAGGTTGGCGGTTGCCTTTTGAAGGACTCGGGCGGCGGCCTGGAGCTCGGCATACCAGTCCTTCTCTTCGTCCAGCACCTGAAGGGCATCCCGCAGTTGCTTACGGAAGATCTGGCGGTAGCGACTGCCCAGGTAGTTGTCACACAGGCGGCGGACAATCCCTTCCCCGAATTCCATGGTTAGCGCCTCGGTGGTCACCCGCGGCAGGTGGTGGGCTTCATCCAGTACCAGTACATAATCTTCGGGCAGCAGGCCCACTTCCCCGGCGGCATCGGCGATGAGCAGGGCATGGTTCACCACGATAAGGCTGGCCTGCCGGGCGGCCCGCCGGATGGGCCCTAAAAAGCAACCGTGGTGGCGGCGGCAGGTATTGCCCAGGCAGAACCCCCGCTCGCTGCGCAGCATACGCCAGAGCCGCAGGCCCCGATGCGACAGAAAACCCGGACACTCGTCCACATCGCCCGTCAAGGTATGCAGCTCCCAGATGATGATCGGCAGAATGCTCTCGCAGTCCTCGGGCCCTAACAGGCGCTTAGCATTGGCCAGTACGAACTCCAGCCGGGTGCGGCACAGGTAATTGCCCCGCCCCTTGAGTATCACCGCCTTCACCGGCGCATCCAGTATGGTCACCAACCGGGGAATCTCCCGGTAGAACAGTTGGTCCTGCAGGTACTTGGTATAGCAGGAGACTACCACCGGCTGCCGATGCACGTAGGCATGGTTCACCGCCGGCAGCAGGTAAGCCATGGACTTGCCCAAACCCGTGCCCGCTTCGGCGACCAGGATCTGCCCATCTTCAAAGGCCCGGGCCACCGCCTCAGAGAATTCTGCCTGGATTGGCCGGGACTCGAACTGCTCCCAGCCGGCGGCCAGCGTCCCCTCTTCCCCGAAGAATACCTGTGCCGTCTGGGGGCCATAGTCGTCGCCGCGGCCATCATGCTCAAAGGTAGCCCGAGGTCTGTGGTACTCTACGGTAGAGCTGGTGAGCCCCTTAGTCTGGCCTGTAGAGGCCATCACATCGGCCAGCCGGACGTACAGGTGCTTGTTGGGGATATCCACATGCTGCTGCACGCCCAACAGGGATTGAATCACCGGCAGCGGATAGGCGGCCGCCTCGTGGACCAACTGCACGAAGATAAGACCCGTATTCAGAGCGTCGTTATAGGCCCTATGGGCCTCCTTGTGCTCAAGGCCATAGAAGTCACACAGGGCGGCCAGGTTGAAGCCGGTGTGGTGATAGAGAAACGTGCGGCTCAGGGTTATAGTGTCGTAAAGACGATTGGTGACCTTTTCCGGCCGGCCCAGGGCTCGGTAGACCCCCTGCAGGAAAGCCAGATCGAAGCGAATGTTGTGGGCCACCAGGGGGCTTCCCCCGATGAAATCCAGAAACTCCGGCCCCACCTCCTCGATGGTGGGCTCAGCGGTCACCATGTCATCGCTGATATTGGTGAGCTCTACGATCTCGGTGGGGATCGGCTCCAGGGGATTGACCAGCTGCTGGAACTCCGCTGCCGGCTCACCGTCGCGGAAGCGCACAGCCCCCAGCTCGATGATCTTACAGGTGCTGGCGTCCAGACCGGTAGTCTCGAAGTCGATGACGACAAAATCGTCCAGCTCAATTCGGGAGAGCAGTTCGGATGAGGTCATTGAAGTCAGTATCTACCCACCAATGCTCGCATAAAAGCCACCACCCGAAACGGCTATCGAGTTACCGTCTTCAGGAAAGTAAAGCTAGGACTTCAACGACACGTTCTCATAGGGAATTCAGGGCGATTGGCCGGCATTCAAGTCCACCTCTATAGCTGTCATCCTGGACCTTGCCCTGAGTCCCGACTTTACGTCGGGATCGAAGGGGCAGCGAAGGATCTCAACCCGAGCCTGACGGATGATAAACCCTGATATCCACCCCGTCTTCAGCAGGTAGAATGACGGCTCCTCTCTGGGCTGGAGTCAGGATTTGAAAACCGGTCGGCGGCCCGGTTCCAAAATCCAGATCCTGAAGTGGGATGCGGGATAGGTTAGTCACCAGCAGACCGTTGTTTGGCGGTACAACGTGCAATTCTTCCAGGACAGCCAGTCCCCTTTCCTGCCGAATACTCTCAAGCGTTTCCAGTGAATCCCATACAGCTTCTTCAGATATCCGATTGACTGCCTCTCGGACCAGCCTGGCCAGTTCCCCCAACGAGGCGCTTTCAAGACGCTCCAGGTCGATGGAAGCAACCGCAAGGAGGACGGCACAGCCGAAGTAGGTATCAGGCAGACCATCAAGCACCCGCCGGAAATCAACGGGCACGCTGGCATAGGCGGTGGGCGGAGCAGACCTCCTGCTCCACCGAGGAACGTAGTTCTTCCACAAGTACGCGGTAAGCACGTCATTGTGCGTCAGGCGTGCCTCGTGTTCAGCCTGTGCTTCTGACAGCAGCTGGTTCAGCGTCACCTGTGAGAGCAGTTGCCTCTCCCATCGAATCTGCTGCCGGGATAGGGTCTGCCGCTTCTCATGCCAGAAAATGCCGCACCGATTAAGAACATGCTCAGGTGTTACGGGCTCCTTGCCTGTAACCTCGGGTAGAAGAAACTCCCGCTGACACGCAGGAGGGGTAATCGGTTTCCCCCGGGAGATTCGTGCCCAACAGGACAGGAAATGGAAGTAGCTGAAGCCGTCAGCCAGCGCGTGTGAGATGCTCACTCCGAGAACAGATCCGTTGGGGGTCTGGGTGAGTCTGATCTTCGTCAGCGGTTCTCCCGCTACGGAATGAACCGATTCCAAGAATTGGGAGAAGTCCTCTGACTCTTCGAAGGTTGACGGTGAGCCAGTGATGTCAAGCACCAGTCCATCCTGAGTGGGCTCAAAACCAAGGGCGGTATCCGACAGCTGGATCAGCTTGCTCCGCAGGGGCGGAAAGTGAACGAGGGTTTCCTCGAGGCTGCTTTGCAGGCGCGCCTGATCAATCCTGTCCTTAAACGCGAATACAAACTCGATAGGATATGAGCCGGCACCGGTGAAAACATGATCTATCGGTGAAAGGGGGTATGTCTTCAAGGTTCTTTACTGATTTAGTTTTGCTATTAAATAATAATGTATATCCTTTATGCCACCCTTCTTCCAAGGCTTAAGACTGACAGCATTGTTGCCTGCTTATACTACCAGACAGCTGGCAGCAGGCGGTAGCGTACCCGTTCGGCATAAGCCGAATAGCCGTCCAACTCCGCCAATAGCGTCCGATCCTCCAGGGCGGTGCGGGTGACAATCAGCAGAACGATAAGCCCCCCGACGGCCAGGGCCCACAGTGAGCCCAGCATAACCGGCACGGTCAGCTCGAACAGGAGTGTTCCCACATAACCCGGGTGGCGCACGAAGCGGTACGGCCCGTTGGTTACAACGGTGTGCCCCCGCTCCTCCTGGATGCGGACGATCTGCGAAAAGAAGGCATTCACTGCCGTGGCCCACACTCCCAGGGCATAGCCCAGCACGGCTATCACGAGGGCCGCAATCTGGATGGCGAACGGTATCCCCGTGCTCCAGCCGAAGCGCAGATCCAGGCCCGCGACCACCAGCCGGACGATGGTAACGACGCCGACTATACTCATGATAACGGTATCCCAGGTCTTGGCCCCTTTTTTCGGCCCCAGGCGCTCGGCGATAAGCGGCGATCTGCGAGGTATCAGGACCAGCGCGTTGGCGCACACCCAAACAAAGGTCACAGCCACCAGGGCCCACCCCATCACCCAATCCATGCGCCCTGCGGCCAGGAACAGGATCACCCCCACCAGGGCCACCCCCAGGCACTCGCGCACCACCCAGCGGACGATGGTTAGGGTCGGGACGGGCCGGGGCTTCTGAGTATCAGCGGGGGAGTAGGTATTCATCAGGCTGCATTTTCATAACGCCCGAATATAAGCATCCCGTGATGATTTTGCATTCGCCGGATGCGCCCGGTGCACGAAAGGAAGCTGCAGTTGTTTGGATACTTCCCGTGCCGGTTCAGGGCGAAAAGCGTTAAGTTTGTCTATTGGATCTGCCACAGCCCGCGGACTTAACAAGGGCGCTGAAAGCAAACAATAAAAAGGTGAGCATGAACACCAACAAGCCTTCTGAAGAAACGCAACGCCCCGCTGAAAAGGCTAACCGGATCGGCTGGAAAGCCATCCTCCGTTTCGCGATCTACATCCTGATGATGCCTCTGGTACTCTTCCTGGCTGCGGGGACGCTGAACTGGATCACGGCCTGGATTCTCATCGGATTCACGATCGCTTTTACCGTTGTCAGCAGGGTCATCGTCGCCCTGAAACATCCGGACCTGCTGGCGGAACGCGCCCGCTACGCCGAGGCACAGGACGCCAAAGGGTGGGACCGGCTTCTCGTAACCCTTCTGGCCCTATACGGCCCCCTGGTGGTCTGGATCGTGGCCGGCCTGGACTATCGGTTCGGCTGGTCGCCGTCACTGCCGGCGGCCTGGCAGGCGGCTGCACTGGTGGTGATGGTGCTGGGCTACGGCGTGAGCGCCTGGGCCATGGCGGTGAACAAATTCTTCTCGGCCGTGGTGCGCATCCAGAAAGACCGGGGACACACCACGGTTACCACCGGTCCCTACCGCCTGGTGCGGCACCCTTCCTATATCAGCGGGATTCTGGCCTACCTGGTCCTGCCGGTGTTCCTGGGCACCCTGTGGGCGCTGGTGCCGGTGGGCGTCACGGCGATCCTCACCGTGGTGCGCACAGCCCTGGAAGACCGAACACTGCTGGCGGAGCTGGACGGCTATTCGGATTATGCCCAGCGCGTCCGCTACCGGCTAGTGCCGGGAGTATGGTGAGAGAATGCTGTCGAACCC
>JBGVTM010000130.1 GCA_041862535.1 Candidatus Neomarinimicrobiota bacterium
TTCATGAAGGAAGACGAGCTGCTACGGTTCCTGCGCACCCTATAGTGGTGTCTAGCTAGAGGAGGGATCACACCTTGCTCGGGCACTTCCGGCGGCTTTATATTTGCGCTGATTTTTTCCGCATGGATCCCTGCGGGAGAATGGGGAATCGTCTAATGGCAGGACGTGTGACTCTGGATCACAAAGTCGGGGTTCGAATCCCTGTTCCCCAACTGGCTATTTGACTGGCGCATTCGTCTAGGGGTAAGGACACCGGGCTCTCAATCCGGAAACAGGGGTTCGATTCCCCTATGCGCTACGCTTAATACGCGCCCGTAGCTCAATTGGACAGAGCGTCTGGCTACGGACCAGAAGGTTGAGGGTTCGAGTCCTTCCGGGCGTACGATTTTAGAATCTTAGAGGGGTTGTGGAGAGAATTTTTTAGCTGGTGGTTCTGGGGCAATCGTGTATTATGTTTACGTTTTGAAAAGCAGATCAACTGGAAAACACTATACTGGTTACACCAAGAATTTATCAAGACGTCTGCGCCAGCATAATACCGGCCAGAGCAAAGCTACCCGTTGGCGGGGCCCTTTTGACGTGCTGTATGTCGAGGAGTTTTCTTCCCGAAGCGCAGCTATGCGTCGAGAAGCTTACTTTAAGCAGGGAAAAGGGAGGGAAGAACTCCAAATTAGGATCTTGCAAGGATAGAGCGGTCGCCGCGGCGACAGGTTGGGGGTTCGAGTCCTCCCGGGCGTACGGATTGAAATCCCCGGTTTCTTTCGGGAGGCCGGGGTTTTTTTCATGCTGGTCGAGCGTCTGGCTACGGACCAGAAGGTTGGGGAGCCGCCCCGCTTGCAGCGGGATTCAGTCCCGCCGTAGGCCTTGCCTCTGGTGGGACTGTAGGCGGGAAGTCCTTCCGGGCGTACTGACGAGAAACCCTTACTTCCCTCCAGAAGTGGGATTTTTTATTCGCCGGCTGGCGAATAAAATAATCCGGCAGCGATTTACATACCGTACTGCCGGGTCGAAGTTGGGGATGGGTGTACATCTGGCAGTGCCCTGGCTGCCGCGCTCCCATTCCTCACCCATGGCGGGGCGGATTATTCCGTTTGACCGGCGGAGGGGGCGGGCCTACATTTCGCGCCGATGACTACCATAGGCAGGGGGAGCCTAGCGGGGTGTGAAGGGTTGTCGAGTCCCCGGCGGCTGAAGCGCGGAGCGACGCGTGGGCGGTGACGTGCTGGTGTCCGGGGTGACCATCGTGCGCAACGGGCAGCGTCTCGACTATCCTTTCCTGGAAGTCATTCAGTCCGCGCTGCCGATCTGCGATGAGTTTATCGCGGTCGTGGGGAAGAGTGACGACGACACCCTCGAGCAGATCCGCGCCATCAACGATCCCCGCTTGCGCATCGTGGAGACCGTGTGGTCGGAGAAGGTCCGGCCCCGCAAGTGCCTGCTGGCGCAGCAGACCAACATCGGTCTGCACCTCTGTCAGGGCGACTGGTGCATCTACGTGCAGGCCAACGAGGTGCTGCACGAGCGCTCGTATGGCGTCCTGCGGGAGCTCATGGAGAAGTATCGCCACGACGCGCGGGTGGAGGCGATGCTGCTGGAGCGGCTCACGTTCTGGGCGGATTACCAGCACTACATAGCCACCTATCCGCGTCGTTTCAAGTACTCGGTGCGCATTGTGCGGCCGCACATCGGTATGTATTCCATCCGCGATGCTATGGGTTTCGCCGTGTTCGACCGCTTTTCGATCCGTGGGCGTTATCCGCGTGCGATTGACACTGGCGAAGATATCTATCGGTATGGATTCGTCCATTCCCGGGAGAAACAGGCCGAGAAGCTGCGCGACGCCGTCCATCGCCAGGGGAAAGCCAGGCCGGTAGGCAAGGACTACTACCTGCGGACTTATCCCCGCCAGTTCATTCGGCGCTTTACCGGCGCACATCCCGGCGTAATGCGTGAGCGCGTCGCCAGCTTTCCCGAGCAGTACGACGAGCAGGACCCGCGCTGCCGAAGTGCCCTGACGCTCAAGGAACGCCGGCGATTATGGGAAACCAGGTTCTACCAGCGCTTCGGCGTTCCGCGCTGGCGCCACGTGCCTTACAAGTTGGTCCTGGGCGGCTACCTCCCGAAGAACCGAACGATTGATCCGTGACCTTGCCCCAAAAACCGCTCCAGATCTTAAGTTAGAATTTCGACGCAAAATAAAGGGGCAATTCCCTGTACATAAGGTGATATACCCCCGAACAGACCAAGTTCTGTGTAACCTGAACGTATTGTTCAGATTACATAGAAAATGTGTTGATTGGTATTTAGAGAGGAATCGGCATAAAATAGCCACACTAGAAAATAGAATCGTTAATTAACAGTAGGTTATGAACCATTCCTTTTGGCTGCGGACCAGAAGGTTGGGGGCCTCGGCGTCCTCGCTTCGCTACGGACAGGTAGCCTACAGAGAGACTTCGCCCCGCCATCGGCGGGATCCAGTCCTTCCGGCCGTACCAATGAGTAACCCTCATTTCCCTCCGGGAGTAGGGGTTTTTATCCGCCAGCAGGCGGATAAGATAATCCGGCAGCCGATTCATATACTGCGCTGCCAGCCCGGAAGCCTCCCCCGCGTATCGTGGTATTTCCGAAGTAGCGGGGTCGGTGTGAGGGGAGCTACTCCAGTTCGATGGCCAGTTCCAGCTGCTCCGTGGGATAGAACTGCGATATTTGGGCGGGGGGCGACTGCGGTACCAGGTGCTGCTCCACGATCTGGACGCTGCCCGGGTTTCGCCACTCGGATACGAAGAAGCCCAGCAGGCACCCGCAGACAAAGGCAGCCGCCAGCTTCAGGACCGCCGGCACAGACGCCGGTTTGGAGGCCGCCAGCGGGGGGAAGGAGGGTTCGATGCGGGGTTCGAGGGCACCGAGGAGCCGGGTGTCCGCCTCCAGTTCCGCCAGCCGGGTGCTGCATTCCGGGCAAGCGTCGAGGTGGGTCCGGACATGGGTAGCGTCGCGGTCATCCAGCAGTTGGAGGACGTATTTCAGCAGGAGGTCGTTATCCAGGTGGTTCATGGTGTGATTCCCTTTTCCCGGAGGTGATGCCGGCAGGTGCGCACGGCGTGGAACATTCGTGATTTAACGGTACCCAAGGGGGTGCGGGTCATGCGGGCGATTTCCCGGTAGCTGTGGCCGCCGTAGAATCTCAGGACCAGGACGTCCCGCTGGGGTTGGGGCAGGGCGTCGATGATGGCGGCGATCCCCTTGTCGCGCTCGCTGTTGAGGTAGGCTTCCAGGGGGGAGGGAGCCCCGTCCCGGATGGTGTGGGGATTCGCCCCGGGGTGGTAGCGCTGGCTACGCTGGATTTCCTTGAGGGCCAGGCGGTAGGCGATGGTGTGCAGATAGGCCTGGAAGTTCCCTCGGACCGGTGGCAATCGGCGTTTCAGCAGCCGGATGAAGGCTTCCTGGACGATATCCTCGGCGGCATCGTGCGAGCCGGTGACGAACAGGGTGGTGCGGAGCAGGGTGGGCGAGTGGCGCTGGTAGAGCAAGCGCCAGGCCGACTCGTCTCCAGCACGTGCCGCCTGCAGGCTGTCCCAGTCAGAGGTCATTCAAGGTAGCCCTGCTCCCGGCACCAGGCGCGGATCTCAGGGTACTCCGCTGCGCGGCACCAGGTGGTGCTCATGGCATCGATCTGGTCCGCCGGTACGATCGGTTCCAGATGACGGCGGTACCAGTGAAACAGGTCGGGGACCAGGTTGGGGGCATCGCGGCGGAGGGGGTCCAGCAGTTTATGGATGCTGGCGAAGTAGTTGAACATGAGTTTCCGGCCAGCATCGGCGGCACGGGCATGCCGAAGCCGCCAGGAATCCAGCCCCCCGGTCCGGAATTGGCCGGTCCAGGTACTCGCCAGGGAGCGCAGCTGTTGGGAATAGGCTTTATCGGTGGGTGTCACCAGTGTGACCAGTCCCAGGAGACGGCCAGCACTCCGGTATCGGTCAATTGTTCCGGAAGAAGCCAGGGTGGCGGCGAAATAGACCGGGCGGCCTTCCCGCTGGGCAGCCTTGATAATACGCACGATGAGGGTATCGCTGAAGGGGCTCCCGGAAGGATCGGGCCGCCTCCCGCTCTTAATGTCCTCAAGTATCTCCGATCGCAGGATCAGCAGCTCTACTCGGGTGATGAACCGGGGAATCCCTTCCCGGATGACGTACGCAGGGTACCAGTCGGTGTTCAGCAGGGAGCGGTTGACGATCCGCACGTCCGGCCTGATGTTCAAGAGCCGGGTCAGGATCCAGCCCGGATAGGTGTCATTATCGCCGTTGGTGATGAGGATGGCGTCCGGTTCCAGCAGGGCCAGCATGTTGAAGGACATATCCATGATCTCTTCGGCAATTCCGCCCCCTTCCAGAATTTTCCGTAGGGCAAGGTCCACCTTTTCCGGTTCCTGGTCCATATAGTGAATGACCAGGGAGAACCAGGGGTCCAGGTATCCGGGGTCCAGGGAGGCCGCTTTTTCCAACCGGAGCTGGCCCTTGAGGTTAGCGTAGTGGCCGTGCTCCAGCATTCCGGACAGATACAGGAGGACCGGGTTGGCCGGGTACTTACGGACACCCCTTGCCAACAGGGATTCATAATCGGGGTCCCCGGCGTACCGGGCGGCGTACATCCAGTTGGCGTAGGCCGTTTCCGATGGGAAGGT
>JBGVTM010000131.1 GCA_041862535.1 Candidatus Neomarinimicrobiota bacterium
CCTCGTCCAAGGGACCTGGCCAAAACTCGCCAGGTTCGCCAGACCAAGCAATCCTCAGCATCGTTACCGTAGGGAAAGTGGCCGAGTGGGTGTTCGTCCCATGCACGGCACCGTCCACATAGAAGGTTAACGTGCTTCCGTCTCTTACGAAGTCTATCTTGTGCCACTCACCGTCCTCGTAGGTGGCCGTGCCATCTGAGGGAAGGGCCCCACCATCGTATACGGCCGGTATATCGTTGTTGAGACACCACTGGGGGTCATATAGATTGGTGGTGTAGATGGTCATATAACCACTGCCGGACGAGTACTTGAACCACGCAGAAACAGTATAGTTACCCGGTGTGCCAATACCATTTGGACTAGCATCTCTCAACCAATCATCGGTCCCGTCAAAGTCCAACGCCTTTCCTATCTTGCCGTCTACCAAATCCTCGGAGGTCATGCTTCCTTGGGACTCCATATCGTTGGTATTCGATGTGGAATCCTTCATCTGAGGAGCGGTGCCAGTTGGGTTTTCTTTCAGATGCCAAACACCCTTATAATTAGAATCCCACACCCCGGCTGCATTCTCCTGGGAGGAGGTGATGGCGCTGTTACCATAGTCCATATAGATGACCGTATCCTCATTCGACTTCAGGGTGGGGATCTTCACCCAGGCCACGAGCGTCCCCGCAGCACCGTCGTACTTTTCGACCTCATGGGAGAGTTGGGTAGTGCCATTCCAGGCCCTGAAGATGATGTCGTAGCCATTGGTATTCTCCACTCTTCCGCCGTTTGCCGTGCTCTTTAAATCAGGGTCGTTCTGTATGCTGACGAGCATGGGGAAATCGGTGAGGTCGCTCGAACAGCTCGAACCCACCTTGGTGTGATCGATGGTGATCTGCTTCCGGTATACAAAGGTATCTTCGAAATACTCATCCGCCCCGATATCCCATGGATTTGAGCGAACCTCGCCATCGATGTCAGTTGTAAACGAGCTCGATAGATCTATTCCCTTTCCAATGGCATCCGCGCCGTACTTGAGATGGAGGTCTTCACTACCTGCGCTGATCGACACGAAATTATCGGAGGCACTCCGATTATGAAGGGGAGGGGAGTGGTCTCCTGGCGCCGATGCGTTAGAGGACATGTTGTAGTCGGAGGAGGCATCGAAGGTACCAACATAGTCATTATCTTGATTCCCCAGAGATATACAGTTCTTGAGCACAACCGTGCCGGCGCTTTGCTGGAATCCGTACCTGCTATTGTACGCCGTACAGTTATAACAGGAGGCCGTATTGAGATTTTGGAATTGGAATGCTGAACCACCAATGCCAGCAGTACTGTGATTGTAGGCGATGGTGTTCCAGATGGTCACGTTCACATTATTATTAGTATCGAGAACATATACACCTCGAGAATTCCATGATGCCCCTGAAAACCCATTAATTAGGCAATGGCTGACCCGGACATCGTTGTTTTGGTCCGGAAAGCTAGAACCAATATATACACCCGATGTATTTGCGCCGGTGTATGGCTGCATCGCGATGCCTTCAATGCGCACGTAGTCTTCACTCACGCTGATGTTGTTACCACTGGGGGTCGCATTGGTGCGAGTCATCCTGAAGCCTGTTCCCCAGGTCCCATTGTGTCTCTGGCTGGTGCCCACCTGACTGGTCGAGGTTGGAGTGTAGATTCTTATGTAGGTATAGGGCCCTGTTGTCCATCCGGCTTGCGAAAGAGCGAGATGGTCATCCATCACTCCATCGGCATAGCAGGCCCAGTTGAGCTGGTAGCTGCCCTGGACAAGATCTCCGGTTTTTAAGTAGTTAAGACTGGGATTCCGAGAATCAGATTCGGCAGTGGATAACAGATTGAACGCCCTGTAGATTTCAATCGCCGTTGAGCCGAAGGTAATATCGGTATCACCCGGCGTGCCGCCGTTCGCTGCCGAATTCTGGATGGTAAACTCGGTGGAAGAATTGCGCCCGGTGATGTAGTAGCGATTCAACCCCTCCCTTATCTCATCACCAACACCGATCTTATTTGCTGCCGGGCCTCCCTCCAGTGTCAGCGTCCCGCTGGAGGCCGAAGCATTGCCCGTGTACAGGGCGCCGGTTTCTGTGCCCACAGAATAGTAGATGGCGACCGTTGGCGGTGCGGGGGTGTAATCGATGGTTAATTTGGCTGCCTCAGCAGGTACGCCATCATAGGCCCGGAAAAGGCATTGCTTAGGCGTAGCTGGGTAATTATCCGAAATGAATAGCAAGGTAATGGCATTATTGTTGCTCCATCCCGGCCGGTTGATAATTTCCTGAACGATGCTGGTGACATCTTTATTTTTCCAGCCGGTGGAAAGAAATTCCTCCCCCCAGGCAACACTTGCAGTGGTTCGCGGCCTGACACCTGTGTCTACGATATGGTTATTGGGTTCCGTAAAATCAGGTGAATCATCTGCAGCGTGACCGTATATGGTCGCAGACAAGTTGCCACCCTGGATATGATCGAATATATATCCTGAAAAAGTGGCACTATTGATGGTCGAACCCTGGGGTATGTCGATACCCGCAAATCGGAAACCGCCGTTATATTTGCTGCTTAACCCACTGATATGCGCTGTAATATTGACATCCGCGTCGAGGGGTTTAAAGTCACTCTCATTGTCATTTTCATGCGCATCATCATAGGACCCCTGGATAGTGACTACCGTCGGATCGGTCGTGTGCGTGACGTCCGACGGCGCTGTGCCGATGACGCTACCGCTGACCAGCGTGACGTCGGAGGGCGCCAGCGAGATTGTCAACGTGTCGCCGGTGACCAGGTTGGCGGCGTCTCCGCGCAGGTACCAATCGGTGCCAAAATTGGGATTGATAGCCCAGCCTTCGTCGAACGTGACGGTCCCCGTGTCACCGGTAATCTGCACCGTCGGGTCGCCCAAGCTGTAGCAGGAGGCGGCCGATAAGCAGATCTTCAG
>JBGVTM010000132.1 GCA_041862535.1 Candidatus Neomarinimicrobiota bacterium
TTAAACATGAGCGCGGAAACGGCGTACGTGGCCACACTCTTTAAATCATTGGCCACAGCACGCATATCAATGTACTGCGAGCGGTGATCCGACAAAGCGATCCACCCTGATTTTCGGCTGCTATCTATTTCCGCCTCTGGAGTTGCATCGTCCCAACCGGAGAAGAACTGATTATATTTACCGACATTCTCGTAGTACGCGTTGTTCTTTTTCACATAGACGAAATCGCTGGTATCGGGGTCCGCCAGAAGTTGATAGATTCTCTCACTATCTTCCTTGGTATTGCCGTATACTTCAGGGCGACCATCGCCATCCATATCCACAAAGAATTCCAGCTGATGGCTGCCATCGGTGCCAACGTAAATCTGGTCCTTTCCCTTGCCCCAGGGATCAGTCTGGTAGAGATGGGCGGTGAATAACCAATGTTCAAAATCCCAGTGGTCGTCAGCAAATTCCTCATACGCCTCGGTCGAATCTTTACCCCGCTGTGAATAGCTTCTCAATGCCCACACTGCTAGCACTTCTACTCCCAGAAACAGGGCCGTTTTCTTCAGCTGTCGGACGTACAGCTGACCGGCACCCGGTACGAGCAAGGACAGGACCATCGCTTTGCCTGGATAGCGGTAATTGGGACTGTCCACATCAATGCCGCGCAGGGTATCCTGAGTCTGCCAGGCCGGGCTTTGGATGGCTGCAACCTCGTATAGTTGCTGCACCAGGGCGCAGTTAGGATCCAGGTACCGGCCAGTTCCGGGGTTGACGCCTTGTGCAGCCCCGCATATCAGGATGATAAAAAGACTAACACGTATCTTCATGAATGCTCCTTCAGAAATCGAATAGTAACGAAACGTAATGCCGATAACCCTTGAAGTCGCCGCCAAGAGGCCGGTGCACCTCATAAGCCAAAGCGAAAGGGAATACATAAAAATTATGGCCGTTAAGCCGCATTTCCATTCCCATTGATGATTTATGCCCTTTTCTAAGCCAGGAACCGTTAAAGCCGTCACCATATTGAACCACAAACCCTAATGATAGGTTCTGGAAAATTAACTGCCAGAGGGGAAGATGGCGCTCAAGAAACAGCGGTATCCGTACCGTCAGCGTATGGACCATCAGATTCGTTCCCTGGACTGTGCTGTCATAATAGGTGTAGCCCCGCAAGCCCGGTGGCCCACCACCGAAAAAGTAGAAAAAAGTATCCACCGCGTCGTTTGAAAGCCAGCCAAGGGTGGCTTCATAGGCGGCCGTAATTCTGCTCCGGCGGTGAAGAGCAACATACTGTTTGAAATTTAGCGTCAGACGGAGAGTATTGTTCGGTTCATAGATGGTCACCGGGGTACTGTATTTTTTACTGATGGCAAAGTCTTCTGCAAGATTGTTTTTCTCTGCTCGCAGCTCCATCTCAAACTCATACCCTTTCGTGGGAAACATGTTCCCGCCGTATTCCGGCCGCCGTCCATATAGCTGCCAGCGGGCGATGAGACTAGCACCCTTGTAATAAGGGAAAGAAAATCCTCCGCCCAGGCTTTCCAGGCGCTGAAAGATGTGCTCCCGATATTGGCTGAGGGAAGTCTCCAGCCAGAAGCGATGTAATCCTACAGCCATCCGGCCCCCGATGATCGCCTCCAGCAGGTTGAATCGCAAGTCATCTGTGCCCTGGTAATCGTACCAGGTGAACTCCTGGCGGACGTGGCGCTGAAGGGCGTAGATCTGGGCATAGAGGGTGGGACGAAACTTGCGGAATTCGAAAAGCAGAAAGTAGTCGGTATCCCAACGCGAATTGGTGCTTACGCCTCCAAAAAGGAGCAGGCGATCCAGCACTTCGTTAGCATATAAGTACAATCCCGGTTTGAGAGTCCCATAATCCACCATTAGTCGCGGCAGGATGAATGGCCGTGACATGGTTTCCCTGTAGGGCTGGGAGGTAAGTGCCATGTCTGGACCTTCCTGAGGCGAGTTGGGCCTCAACTCCCGGAGATCAACTGGTATGCCCACCAGGTCCTTGGCGAGAAGTGCCGGATTAGCCAGGTAAGCGATTTTGTAGCCGCCGTCGTGGTAAAGGCTGTAGAGCACCTCTCCGCGCGAGTTGACCGACGGCATAAAGGCCCCACCGGTAACATTGGTAATGTACCCTCGCTCGCCTTCCTCACCCAGCAGATACAGGTTAAA
>JBGVTM010000133.1 GCA_041862535.1 Candidatus Neomarinimicrobiota bacterium
ACATCCGCGGAATCATTGCCCCAGATGTCATAGACATAGCCACCAAACTCCCAGGAACTGTTTTGTGTGCCATAGGAAATCCAACGTGTTCCCTCTAAATGATATGGTGCTGTATCAGCAGCCCAAGTATCCGTTAATGAAAGGGAAAAAACTGATTCTAATTTATTGGTTCCAGATTGCCCGTCTACTTCCCACTGGATTTTTGTTAATTGCCATGTTGTTCCATCCCAGTGTGCCCCATTGTATCTGGTTTCCGGCATACGGATCTCGCCCACAACCCAGATATCATTGGGTCCCAGGATAGAGACGTCTTTCAGGAAATTGTAATCGCCCTTGAGGGTGTCCACACGCCAGACGAAGGTGTGGCTGGTAGTATCCAGGCAGCACTCGCTGGAATCCGCTCCGCAGACATGGTAGCCCTCGGGACATTCTATTCCACTATCAGGCGGAGTGGGGCTGTTGCAGCTGGAAAAGAGGCCAAGAGCGCAGGTATACAGAAAGAGAGCTAGGGGAATGAATAATGTGCGCAAAGGATATATTCGCTGAGTTATCATAGTAAATATAGATATCTATTTTACCCCACGAAAATCCCCATTAATGTTTTGTAATTTATATATAGTCAATAGGAAATTCAAGACAAATAAGGAAGTAAGGCCGATGCCACGGTGGTCGGTGCTGGCGGATCACTCACCCCTAAATCCCCTCTCTCCCGAGAGAGGGGATGGACTTGCTACATTTTTGTGGACACAGTAAGAAGTCATAGATTACCATTAGGAACGGAGGTATCTATGATGGAGGAGAAGCCACCGCCGCTGGCAGGGCAAAGGCAGACCCGTCGGCAGTTCACCCGGGAGTTCAAGGTGGAGGCCGTGGAGTTAGTGTTGCGAGGAGACAAGACGGCAGTGGAGTTGGCCTGGGTTCTGAGGCACAGAATGACAGCCTCTGAGAAGATCCTTTGGAGTGTATTGCGCAGACGTTAACTGGGGGGATTGAAGTTTCTCAGGCAGCATCCCATCGGTTCGAGCGTAGTGGATTTTTATTGTCACGAGAAGCGATTAGCCATTGAAATTGATGGAGGGATTCATCGTAGTATGGATATCAAGAAACGCGATCAATATCGGCAGAAATTAATTGAAGGCTACGGCATACGATTTTTCCGCTGCCAGGCAGATGAAGTTGAAAGCGACCTTGCCAAGGTCATTGAACGATTGAAGCATTATATTGAAGAACTCGATAGTACAGATGAATAACAGATCACCATGTGACTCATGCTCTTTTCGAAAGGGAGGGACTCGACGTAGCCGGCCTCCTAGTGGCCGGAACGGCCAGAGGGACAATGGCGAGATTAGAGGAAAGCAAGGGAATAACACCGTGTGAGCATTCCGATGTCTCTTTACATAAGCAATAATATCAAGGCTATTCAGGAGGTACTATGCAGCCCATAAGACTAATCGCTTTATTTTCACTCCAGGTGGTCTGTTATTCGATGTGCGGAACCTTGATTGCAGGAGATAGCCCTTATTACGAAATCCATGGATATGGCACCCAGACCGAGGGAGGGCTGTCGGGCGAGGTTATCCGGGTCACCAATCTTGACAATTATGGCGATGGTTCGTTAAGGCAGGCTATAGGAACCCCCGGAGCCCGACTGGTTGTATTTGAAGTGGGGGGCGTGATTGATCTGGAGATGAACAATATCAGCGTGAGCAATCCCTATCTGACGGTGGCGGGCCAGACCGCACCCGCCCCCGGGATAACCCTAATCAAAGGCGGCTTGACTGTCAGGACCCATGACGTGGTGATCCAGCACCTGGCTGTTCGTCCCGGCGATGCAGGCCAACTCCCTCAGAGTGGGTGGGAACCGGACGCCATAGCCACTTCGGGTAATGAGGCGTACAACGTGGTGTTCGATCATTGTTCGGCCACCTGGGCGGTGGATGAGAACCTGTCCGTGTCCGGTCCGGGAGATTCAGAACCGATGGCCTCGAGCCATGACGTGACTCTGTATAGATGCATCATTGCCGAATGCCTCTCGTACTCCACGCACTCCAAAGGCCAACATTCCATGGGGACGCTGCTACACGATGGTGTGGCCAATGTATCGATCATCGGATGTCTGTACGCGCATAACAACGCAAGAAATCCATACTATAAAGGCAACAGCCGGGCGGTTGTTGTCAATAACGTCGTCTATAATTCAGGGCATAACTGTGTCCATATGTCCGACTACGGGACTAACAGCGCGGTGATCATCGGCAAGTCCTACGGCGCACTGGTTGGCAATGTATGGATCAAAGGTGTCGATTCCTCCACCGATATATTTGTCCGGGCGACAAAAAGCAGAGCATGCGGTGAGGCTTATCTGGAAGACAATATACTAAAGGACCGGACCGGCGCCGACATGGAGGCGGTAGACAGCTATATTCAAGTGGTAGACAGTCCACCTTTATGGCCTGAGGGGCTGGTAGCCAGACCCGCGGTTGAGGCAGTATTCAGTGTATTGAAGAGCGCCGGTGCGCGGGCCGGGGACAGGGACGCGATTGATGCCCGAATCGTTCAAGCGGCCATCAATGGCACGGGGGAAATAATCGACAGCCAGGGGGAAGTGGGGGGATACCCGAGTTACACGATGACCACACGGAGTATAGAGGTGCCTGAAGGTACGGAGGCCCGCAGAGCATGGCTGGACAGTCTTTCGGCGGCCATTGATACGGATGACGCGCTGGATACTTCTCCCCTGAATCCTGTCCTTGGGACTATCAGTGTCAGTGAGCGGCAGATACCTCAAGAATATGGCCTCGCTTTGACAAACTATCCCAATCCCTTCAACCCGGTCACCCGGATTGATTATACAGTTTCAAGACCAGGTTATGTGCTGCTTACGGTATTCAGCCTGACCGGTCAGGAAATAGCAACACTTGTCGATAAGCGGCAGCAAGCTGGTCGTTATCACATTTATTTCCAGGCCTCCGGTTTGCCAAGCGGGGTATATTTCTATCAGCTCAGAGTAGGGGATGCAGTTATAACTAAAAAGATGACGATATTAAAGTAGTCTCATAGGCTGCATAATCAGGCCATTAACTCGGGCGCCAGTACCGGCTCGTAATTTCTAATCCGATATTTCCATTCTGTGAAAAGGGCTGTAGCTTCGCGCTTTCATTATGATCGCCTACCGCCTCATTCGCAAGAAGCAGCAGGGCCGGGCCCACACCCCGGAAGAAATCCGCTTTCTGGTGGAAGCCTTCGCCAACGGCACCCTGCCGGACTACCAGATGGCAGCCTGGCTCATGGCGGTCTACTTCCAGGGAATGACGGTCGACGAGCGTCAGGAGCTGGTGCGGGCCATGATTGAATCCGGGCGGCGACTGGATTTCTCCCATCTGGACGGCTACGTAGCCGACAAGCACAGCACCGGCGGGGTGGGTGACAAGGTCTCGCTGGTCCTGGGACCGCTGGTGGCTGCCTGTGGGGTATATGTGCCCATGCTGTCCGGCGAGGGGCTGGGCCATACCGGAGGGACCCTGGATAAACTGGATGCCATCCCCGGCTTCAGGACCGATCTGGACCTGGACACCTTCCAGCGGATAGTGGCGCAGGTGGGAATCTGTATCATGCGGCAGACCGATGAAATCTGTCCGGCCGACAAGAAGATGTACGCCCTGCGCGACCTGACGGCCACGGTCGGCTCGCTGCCCTTGATTTGCGGCAGCATAATGAGCAAGAAAGTCGCTGAAGGTATTCAGGGCCTGGTACTGGACGTGAAGTGGGGCAGCGGCGCTTTTATGACCAGCATCGACGATGCTCGGACCCTGGCCCTGGCACTCAAGGATACGGGGGAGGCCTTTGGTGTGCAGACGGTGACCCGCATCACCGATATGAACCAGCCCCTGGGCCGGTCGTCCGGGATATGGTGTGAGGTGCAGGAGGCTATCGAGGTGCTTGAAGGCGGCGGGCCGGATGATCTGGTGACCCTGGCCAAGACCCTTTCGGCGGACATCCTGCGCCTGGCAGGCTTTGATGACCCGGAACGGGTGGTGGAGGAGGCTTTGGCCTCAGGCCGGGCGCGGGAGAAGTTCGATGAAATGGTGGCTGCCCAGGGCGGGGAGGTGGAAGCCCTGACCGACCCGCACCTGCACTGGCCAACTGTGACAATCCCCCTCAAGGCTCCCACCGGCGGCTGTCTCCAGGCTGTTGATACCTACCAGGCCGGGATGTCGCTGATCACGGCTGGGGCCGGGCGCCAGCACCAGAACGAGGCTATTGACCCCACTGCCGGCTTCAGGCTGGAGGTGAAGATCGGTGATGAAGTGCAGGCAGGGGATGAAATTGGCTGTTATTTCGGTACCGACCAGGGCCGGGTGGAAGCCGCCGCCCGGGAGCTGCAGGAGGCGCTGAGCTGGGGGGAGGAGAAGCCGCAGCGGCCGCGGCTGGTGGTGGAGTAGGGGTTGGATAGGTGTGTGGTTTAATATCCACTGACCCCTCATCCCATCCTTCTACCTCAGGTAGAAGGAGCCTTTATTGACGACCTTCTAGGTTCCCTATGGCTGGGCCCCTGTCAATGCCTGAACAGGTCCTGCTCTTCCTCCTCTTCTTCCTCCGGCCGTTTGGGCCAGCCCAGGCGCAGGTCATTCCAGTGGAGCAGGGTATTGAATACGAGGGCGTGGCTGCCGCAGGTCTCGCCGCGCCAGAAGGGACGATTGGCGAACAGTACGACGTGGCCTTTGCCTACAGGCACATCCACCACGGCGGGGGTGCCGGCCAGTTCCTCTTCTCCACGTAACATGCCGCTCATCAACAGGCCTTTTTTAGCAAAGTTGACAACTTCCCGCGGCACTTCCTTTTCCCAGATCTCATCTTTGAGCCAGTCCGGCAGGCGGAAGTCGCGCATTTGCTTGCTTATCTTGAAAACGGGTGCCTGGCTGAAGTAAACGGCCAGGGTATCGCTGTAGCCGTAGGTGATGGGGCTGGTTTTGTCCTTGACCTCGGCTTTGACCACGCAGCCGCGGGCGGCCAGGTTTTTGGTCGGTGTGATACTGATGCGGCGGGTAAGGGCCATCTCGATGGGGAAGGCAGCGATGGAACCTTCGGTGATGAGCACCCCGCCGTTTTCAATGAAGGTTTTCAGATTTATTAATCCTTCATAGCCCATGCCGCGGCGAACATCGTCGGTCTGGTCGATCTTGCCCAGATGGGAGGTGAGGTCACTTTCCTGCCAGGGGATAGGGTCACCGGCGGTGGTGGTACCGGCCACCAGCGTCTGGGGGGAGGCCCAGGTCCGGGGCACGATAATCACGTCGAGGCTGGAGGGATCCAGGGTCGCGATGTCCTGTTCGGAAAGGTGGGCATAAGGGATGCCCAGTTTATCGAAGGCCAGCCGCCACCAGCCGGCGTCCTGGGGCGTGCTTACCCAGGTATGCACCAGGGCCACCCGGGGTGTTTCCACATTGTGGGTGGAGACCGCTGGTTTTTTGGCGGTCCCATTTACCGTCAGCCCGAGGTCTCTGGCCGTCGCGTCAATCCGTTGGGCCAGGTCACCGGGATTGCCTTTTGCGGGGATAATCAGACTGCCGGCATTAAACCTGGACTTATCAACTTCAAAGGCGCTTTCGGCCCCTTCCATCTTTACGTCAGCCAGCTGGAAGCGGAACACTGTCAGGTTATCCTCGGTGGTGTTGTTCACCAGGAAGAACTGGTGTCCCCGGCCCTGGAGACCTCCGGCAGGCTCGATATGACTCTTCAGGGGCTTCATTCCAGCCTGCAGGATGGAGGGATCGTCCACCCGCCGGGCCTGCACCTGCCACAGGTAGGGCAGGGTCCAGCCGGTATCGTCGTAGGGTGGCGGGGCGTCCTTGGGAAAGTCCTGCTCGCCCAGCAGGTTAAGGATCAGGGCCCGGTAGGGCTGATCCAGGCGCACCACATAGGAGCCTTTCGGGGCCGTTCGGGTGACTTTAGCCTTCTCTGAGCTCTGCTTTTCACCTTTGCCTTTATCTCCCCTGGCCGATATCTCTTCGGTCCATTTCAGGTCTTGCGTGGCCTGGTGCACCTCAGCGCCTTCGTCCATCAGCAGATTGACCAGCCCGGCGGCGGCGTGGCTACGGGGCTGGTCATGGCGGATGACCCAGGCATGGGGCGGTTCCTGCCGGCCCTTATTCACGGCGTTGCGCGACTTAAGGTAGAAGTTCTCCACCAGGTCGGTGCCGTTGTCCGCCACGTATTTGAGCGCGATGAGCAGGCCGCTCTGGGAATAGTTGACGTTATTGCGCAGCGACCAGTCGGTTTTTTCCAGGGGCGGGTTGGGCCGATACCATTCCCGGGAGGTCTGGCTGTCCTGCAGTTTCCGTTCCCTGGTATCGGCGATGGCGTTGCCGAAAGTCTCGTAGAACCGGCCGATAGCATTACGCAGGTTGGGAATCCACAGGAGGTAATTGGAGGCCCAGCCAGTGTAATAACCGTGGGTCCAGACGCCGGGCATACCGCGCTTGGTCAGCTCGGTCACCTCCTCATGGGCCAGGTTGTGCCATTCGTCGATGGTGAGGGGATCGATATACTCATTGTAGGGGCCGGTGCCGGTGGAGACGTACAGGTAGGGCACGGACTCGTGCAGGTCGTGGCCGACGATGGGTTTCCAGTAGAGAAAGGAGGCCAAGATATTCCGCGTCAGGGCCAGGCTCAGGCCGTAGCCGTCCCGGTTGTTGTCGTGGGCGACATATTTCCCCCAATAGACAAGGTCCGGGCCTATATCGTTGTGCTGTTTGCGGTAGTTGTATATGTCCACCATGCGGTCCCGTCCGTCAGGCTCGGCTACCGGCACGAGAATAACGATCACCTTCGCGCGGATGGCCTGGATCATGTCCGACTCTCCCACTGCCAGGCGATAGGCCAGTTCCATGAACATCTCGGGGCCACCCGTCTCCGTCGAATGCAGGCCGGTCATAGTATAATAGATGGGCTTAGCCCTGGGAATGATATCATAGGCTTCGGCTTCAGTCAGCGTACGGGGGTCGGCCAGGCGATTGAGGTAGCCGCGGTAGGTTTCCAGGTCGGTGATGGTCTGCTCATCGGCGATGACCACTTCGATCATCTCCCGTCCTTCTTCGGTCTGGCCTATGGTGCGGACTGCTACCCGGGGGGAATGCTCGGCCAGCAGGCGCAGGTAGCCATGGATCTCGGCGGTGTTATGGAGGATGTTCGGGGCGCCGATGATATCCCCAAAGTGCTCCAGGGGCGAAGGCACTGTCTCGGAGATCGGCAGGTGGTCCACCAGATCGGAGAGAAAGCGCTCATCCGTGGTGTAGGTCTTGATCTTGTCGCCGTAGGCGGCGTCGTTGATCTGGGCAACGACTGTCTGGAAAGAGAATAAGAGAATAAGGTAGATGGCAGAGTGGGTAGAACGCATGGGTTACTCCTTATACTCGTAGTGGAATTTAGGGATTATCCTCCTTTGAGATAATCCTGGTGAGCAGGTCCAGGGGCAAGGCCTCGACGGTGTGGCCGTCCCTGCCCGTAACGGTGGTGGCTTTGAGCAGGGAGTTATAAACGGCCTCCTCCACGGCTTCCACAGCTGCCAGGAACAGGGGACTCAGGGCCTCATTGCGCAAGTATTCGGCCGGTTGGGTTCGGGTTTCGGAGGTATGGGGCACCCGGTTGCGGATTGAAAAGGCAATAACGAAGTCCCCTGTACCGTTGCTCATGAATGAGCCGGTGCGTGCCAGGCCGAGAATGGCGCGTTTGGCTAGCCGGTGGAGGTTGCGGGGTGAGAGGGGCGCATCCGTGGCCAGGATGATCATGCAGGAGCCATAGTCGTCCCGGTCTTCCATCAGCCTGGCCCCGGTATCCGAGGCCCCTTCCAGGTGTTCCTTGAAGCTATAACGGCCCAGCTGCTCGCCTACGGGATGGCCGTCCATGGTGAGGATACCGCCGTAGTTGCTCTGTACCAGGGCGCCCACCGTGTAACCTCCCAGGCTTTCAGGCAGGAGGCGTGAGGAGGTACCGATGCCGCCTTTCCAGCCGAATGCGATGGTGCCGGTGCCGGCCCCGACGTTGCCTTCGGCTACGGGACCGGTGGTGGCGGCCTCGATGGCGGCTGTCACTTCCTTGCGGGTGACATGCATACCCCGGATATCGTTCAGGTAGCCATCGTTGGTCTCGCCGACGACGGCATTGACGGAACGGACGTCCTCGTTGC
>JBGVTM010000134.1 GCA_041862535.1 Candidatus Neomarinimicrobiota bacterium
TCAGCGGCTACCATATGCGGGAGGCGGGCACCACGGCCGACCAGGAGCTGGCTTTCACCTTCGCTAACGGCATCGCCTACGTGCAGGCGGCGGTGGAAGCCGGACTGGACGTGAACCGGTTCGGCCAGCGGCTCAGCTTCTTTTTTAATGTCCACATGAACTTTTTCGAGGAGGTGGCCAAGTTCCGGGCCGCCCGGCGCATCTGGGCCCGGATCATGAAAGAGCGCTTCGGTGTCACCGAACCCAGGGCTCAGATGTGCCGCTTTCACGTCCAGACGGCCGGTTCCTCCCTCACTGCCCAGCAAATCGACAACAATGTGGTGCGCACCACCCTGGAGGCGCTGGCGGCCGTGCTGGGCGGCACCCAGTCCCTGCATACTAACAGCCGCGATGAAGCCCTGGCCCTGCCCAGTGAGGAATCAGCGCGACTGGCCCTGCGCACTCAGCAGATCATCGCCCATGAGACTGGCATCCCCGAGGTGGTTGATCCTCTGGCCGGCAGCTATTATCTGGAAGAGCTTACCGACCGGCTGGAGCAGGAGGCCCTGGAGCTGATCGCCGTTATCGATGGGAAGGGTGGTGCGGTAGCGGCAGTCGAAGAGGGTTACCAGGAAAGGGAGATCGCCCGCTCGGCCTACGAGTTCCAGCAGGCGGTAGAGCAGGGAGAGCGGGTTATTGTAGGAGTGAATCGTTTCGCGGTGGAGGACCAGGAGGTAACGTCCTTGCAGGCTGTCGACCCCCGGGCGGTGAAAGCCCAGCTGACGCGGCTACGGAAGGTACGGAAAGAGCGGAGCGACGAGGATGTTCGCCGCGCTCTGGACAGCCTCAAGACCGCCGCTGAGGGTGTTGACAATCTCTTGCCGCATATCCTGAACGCGGTGCGGGTCTATGCCACCCTCGGCGAGATCTCACAAATCCTAAGGGAAGTCTTCGGTGAGTATCGTCCGGGTTAGGTGGCAATGCTGCGTGTGAATCTTATCCAGGGAACCCTTCAAACCCGTCAGCTGGGTCGGGAGATTACTTATTATCCTTTCACTGACTCCACCAATGAGGACCTGTGGCAGCTGCTGGATAAAGGGGCGGCGGTGACCGGCCAGGTGGTGGTGACCGATAATCAGCGGAGCGGCAGGGGACGCAAGGGTCGGCGTTGGTTTTGCGCTCCGAACCTGGGTTTGCCTTTTTCAGTGCTCCTGTGCCCTGACCTGTCGATAGACCGACTCGGCCTGCTCTCACTGGCCATGGGGGTAGCGGTAATAGACGCCCTGGCAGCTGATGGCATTGAATCACGCCTGAAGTGGCCCAATGATATTCTGGTGGATCGGCGGAAGTTAGGGGGCATTCTGGCTGAAAGCCGGCCGTCGGATGAGGGATTAGTGGTGGTCATGGGCGTAGGGCTCAATGTGAACGAGCAACTGGAGGACTTTCCCGACCAGCTTCGTCCCACTGCGGTCTCGGTGCACATGGTTCTGGGGAAGCCACTGCCGCGGGAACTGCTCCTGACCCGGATTCTCAATCGTTTTGAGCAGCTACTTGAGAGCAACCTGGCCGGTGTAATTGCACTCTGGCACGCCCGCTGTGCTCATCTGGGACAGCTGGTGCGCTGGCACAGTCCCGAGGGCCTGGTGGAGGGCCGGTTTCTCGGTGTGAATGAGGCAGGTGAGGGTGAAATAGACAGCGGGGATCAAATCCGCGTGGTAACCGCTGGCGATCTGGATTGGAAGCCCGAACGATTCATAATAGCTTAACAATTTTGCAGCACACTGGAAGGAGCCATCTATGTTATTAGCCATTGATGTGGGTAATTCCAACGTGGTCCTGGCATTGTTTGAAGGTGAGCGGCTGGTGGAAAGCTGGCGGCTGCATACCAACGCCACCCATACCTCCGACGATTGGTGGATCGCCGTTAAGCACCTGGCTGAAGATGCTCAGGTGGCTATCGCGACCGTGGATGGGGTTATCATATCCAGTGTGGTGCCGGTAGTTGGGCGGGCTTTTATCCAGCTGTGCCGACGCTATTTGCAGATTGAACCCCTGCGGGTGCAGGCTCACCTGCCCCTGGATCTGGGCCTGGATGTCAAGGATCCTGAATCGGTGGGTGCCGACCGGATTTGCAATGTGGTTGCCGCCCGGGAACTCTATGGTACCCCCTGCGTCGTTATCGATCTGGGCACCGCCACCACCTTTGATGTGGTGAATGAGCGTGGTCATTTCATTGGCGGCTCAATCGCTCCAGGATTGGAGATCAGTGCCCGCCAGCTGTTTTCCGGGGCGGCGCTCTTGTCAGCAGTTGACCTGAAAGTGCCCGGGACGGTCATCGGCAAGGATACGGAGAGCAACCTCCAGGCCGGCATCCTGTACGGAGTGATGGATCAGATTGACGGTATGGTAGCGCGTATCCGGGAAGAGTTGGGCTGGAAGGACATGAGTGTCGTTCTCACCGGCGGGCTGGGAAACCTCATTGCTGGCGAGCTGCGCACCCCCGTCTCTTACGACCCCGATCTTACGGTGAAGGGTCTACGCCTGATTTATGAACAGTGTGCCTGAGCCGGGCACTCTTAAGCCATATATCGGGGTGGTTGATACTGAAAGGGCCCGGTTAATCCGGACCTTTTGCAGGTGAACAGCTGCTGGCTCTCCTGGCGATGGCGCTTGGTCCACGCCCCGAACGCAGTGCTCATATTTCTCTTGTCCTCCCTTAGTGATGGTGGATCAAATAAAAGCTTACGACAGGAAGGTTGGCCGGTTTAAGTATTAATCTCGTGCCTGCCCCATCCGCTAGAATAGCTCGTTCGAATAGCTGTAGCTCCATGAATATTTTAAGTTTGCCTCTTAATTGCCCAACACCTAAGTTTTTGGACCAAAGCATCCTGTTACCATGCTCTACTCCAAGTTAGCGGAATATGCCATTCAGGCTATGCTCTGTCTGGCTGAAAATGAGGACAAAGGTCTGGCTATGGTTAATTCCTGTTGCTTCATGAACCGGGAATCCAGACATGATCTCCTATAATAAAATTCTACTCACAACCGATTTTTCGGAATATTCTAAGGTAGCCATACCGCATGCGGTTGAAATGGCCCGCCAGTTCGGCGCCAAACTGGTAGTACTGCATGTGCTGGAACCTCTGCTCACGCCGGTGGATTTCGCCTGGGGCCCCATGGCTTTATCAGAAGATTGGGAAGAACAGCGGACCCGGCATTCCCAAAAGTTCTTGGAGGAGTGGGTCGCATCCGAGTTGCCCACCGACCTTACGGTAATTCCCATCTTGGCCCATGGCACTCCCATCAGGGAAATTTGCCATACCGTCCGCGAAGAGAATATCGACCTGGTTGTCATGGCTACCCACGGCCAGACCGGCATCACTCATGCTCTATTTGGCAGCACCGCCGAGAAGGTGATTCGCCGTAGTCCAGTACCGGTCCTTACCGTTAGAAAACCAGAAGAGCCTACCGGAACCTAGGCTTGCTTTTACGGTTGGATCTAAGAATTAGTCTTAGTTTTGGTAGTAGGATAGCCCGATATGCTTTTAAGAAAATCGCTGATTTAAATTATATAAAAAGGTACCCTTATCCTATTATTGTGCTTAAATTGGACGAGAGAGCCAGAGTTATACGGGCAGTAAAGTAAAGCCCAAAATATTTTCACGCGCTATTTGAAACTTAGGCCGGTGCCCTGCGCCAGGAACCAGTCATTGACAATCCTCCCTCCCTCTCTCTCCAAGTCAGGGTATCCGCACCCTGTTCCTTCGTGGTGGTGAATTCGTCTGGACGGCATCCCCAGGCCGTCAGTTGATGGTCAATCTGGGACTGGACGAGGCACCGGCCCATCAGTTCTGCCAGACACGGCCTCGGACATCTCCTCTAAACTAAGCAGCCCTATCAATATAGCGAGGTCGTGTCTGGCTTTTTTATATTGGATTAAGCCCACCCCTTTCCACCCGGCAGGACGCTAAATATTCATCTGAATGACAACCTTTCGCCAGTTTAGCGAGTCTTAATAAAGCTGGAGCGGCGGCCTACTCAGGTCGGTGAGTCAAGTTCTTTTACAGCTCTACAGGAGACTCCTATGAGGCGACGAGCTTTTGAAGAAGGTTACCCTTATCGAATTCGAATGATACTTCTGGGCGTAGTGCTTGTACTCGTGGTGATGCTCTTTTCATTTCCCAGGTTCACGTCCAGAAAGTCAGTACTCCCGGTTACGGCATTTGAAGAGTTTGTGGAAGAGATTGATATTCCGGAAACGCGCCAGTTTGAGCAGCCACCGCCCCCCTCACGCCCTTCTATCCCCATCGAATCTGAAATAGACAACTTCGCCGAGGACATCACCATTGAGGAAACCCTCCTCGATGAGTATGTGGCCTGGGAGGTTCCTCCCCTACCCGAAGATGACCCTGCCAGTAGGGTTAGATTCATTCCCCACGAAGAGCCTCCCGTCCCTATCGGCGGCTACGAGGCGATCGCTGCCAAGCTGAAGTATCCCGAAATCGCCAAGCAAGCTGGCATTGAGGGAACTATAATCCTTCAGGTTTTTGTCAGCGATAAGGGCTTCGTTGAAGATGTAGTGGTGTTGAAGGGTATTCCGGATACCGGGCTGGATGAAGCTGCCGCTAATGCCATCAAGCAGGTCCGATTCAAGCCCGCTCTCCAGCGTGATCGCCCTATAGGGGTTTGGGTGGCCATACCGGTCCATTTCCGCCTCCGAAGTACCCCTCTTAGTATTGACTGAGCTCCCCTACTCGGTCAATCCGAAAGCGTCGCGGTAACCCTCCTCGCGACGGTAAGCCTGATCCAGCACCTGAATAAAGTGGTACACCGGAATATTGATTTGTGCCTCTCGCAGACCCGCCTGTAGCTGCATTTGACAACCGGGATTGCCGGTTACCAGTACCTCGGGCGCTACGGATCGAATATGATTGATTTTTCTGGCCAGAACCTGGCGGGACATTTCACCCTGGATTAGACTATACAGACCGGCACTCCCACAGCATACCTCGGCCTCGGGCAGGGGCACTAGCCGTTCACATGCGTAGGCCAGAAGTCGTGTGGGTGCGTCGTGAATACCCTGGGCATGGTACAAATGACAGGGGGCGTCGTAGGTTATTTTTTCGGGTAGCCTATGACGAGGCGGCCGTATAAGCCGGCCTGCCAACCATTCACCGATATCCACTATGGGAAGCTCGCCGTTTTCCAGCTTCAAACCAGATCGCAATTGGGCACTGCAGCCGGCCGCATTCACTACTAGGGCCTGGGCATTGATCCCCCGGAACGCCTCCCGGTTTTGGGATAAAAGTCGTTCCGCTTCCTCATCCAGGCCAGCGTGGGTATGCAAAGCGCCACAGCAAGTTTGGCCCTCCGGTAGCACCACATCGAAGCTATTCCACTTTAGAACCCGCACAGTAGCAGCGTGAACGTCGGCGTACCAGTGGTCCATGACGCAGCCGGTGAACATTGCGACAACTCCCTGGTGATCACCTTCGGCGGACACAGCGGGTAAATATCGGTCCACCGTGCGACTGAAGGCCTTGCCTGCCACTTGCGGCATTCCGGCCAGCTGGAACCGAAGTGCCCTGGGCAGTAGCCGCAGGGCCGGTGCCAGGCGGTCCAAACCCATACTCTGGATCAGGTACAGGAAGGTAGTAAGTAGGCGCAGTTGTGGCTGACCGGTGATCCATCGAAGGGCCAGGCGTTGAAGCCATGCCAGTGGCCGGACTTCTCGTCGTTGGTAACTGCGGGCTCTTTCCAGTAGGTGACTATACTGCACTCCTGAAGGACAGGCTGTCTGGCAGGCCAGGCAGCCCAGGCACAGGTCAAGGTGGTAGTAGGTGCCCTCGGTACTTGCTTCGGGCTCCCGATCCAGGTATTTCATGAGGGCCAGTCGGCCGCGTGGGGAATCAGACTCTTTGCTATTCATCATGTAGGTAGGGCACGTGGGTAGACACAGCCCACAGTGAATGCATTCCTGGAGCAGGCGATAATCAGCGGTGGTGAAGAGTTGGTGCGCTATCAGCATAACTTAGCGGGCAAGGGACCAAAAACTCCCTCAGGATCCAGAATCGTCTTTACCCGAGCCATGATAGTCTGTTCCCCGACTACTTCTGCCGGCCTTGGCAGCTTGACGCTGAGATCAGTCATTAATGGCTGGACCAGCCCACCATTGACCACCACCTGGACTAGCATTGTTTCTAGGGCTTCTTTGCCCTCTTGGCTTGGTGGAGAGCCGAGGTTTATTATTCCTGACGCCGGATAACAAACCAGGTCAGAACCTAAGGGTTGTAGGGCCTCAAGGAGTTTGGGGATCCGAGTGGGTTGTGCTAGAATGCGCAGCTCAGCCTGAACGCCGTTTAACTCACCCTCTCGGGGCGGGTTATTCACCCGCACGATGGTTTGTGCCAGCTCGTCATTGGCAGTGCTTACCCACGTCTCAATGACGTTAGGAGGGAAACGCGTGATGCCATCCAGCTGCCACCGGCCCTCTCGATGTTCCAGCCTCAGACCTTCCCAGGGATCGCTGTGCCGCGAGGGATGTTCTCTCTGGCGAGCTGCCTGCAAAATTGTCATCAAGCGTGAGGGATCTTCAGCTTCCCACCGGGCCAGAGTGAGGTCGGTAGGTAGGGGCAGCAGTCGGAAGGAAACCTCCACAACCGGACCAAGAGAGTGTTCTGCACCGATGTACAGCGGCGCTAGCTGGTAGCCAGCTACGTTTTTGACTAACCGGGCACCACTGGTCACTTCCCGACCGTGATCATCCACCGCTGTCATGCTCACAACCCAGTCGCGGGCGGTTCTATAGCGGTGGCTGAGCCAACTGAGGGACTGATCTCCGGCCAGATATTCGGCTACAGGCAGCTCGCCATTGCCGGAACTATCCAGGGGTAGCCAGAGCCTTTGAGCCTCAACCACGTCCTTGACAGCACTCATTGATAGGCCGGTCTCCACCGATAAGACCATATCCGGGGCATAAAAGGAGACCACCCTGTTAAGCCGCGATAGGTCCCAGTGATAGTCGGCTCCCGGTGATCCGATGCTGATCCCGCGGGACCGGGCCTGGATAATTAGCTCACCTAGGTGACCTCTTTCACTGGGTTGCAGGAAAGCGCCAGGTTGGGGCCAACGCATGGAAGTAGATGCGGGTGCCACCGTTATACCCGGGCGCCTGGTGGTAGCGACGGCGCCGCGCGGAGCTCGCCGCAGCGGACTCCATTGGAAAATATCTTGTCAGGATTGAGCAGACCCTTCGAGTTCAGGCCATCCCTCAGCCGGATCATGTGGGCCAGATCATTGTCGGAGTACATATGCCCGAGCAGATCCCGCTTTTCTACGCCAACACCGTGTTCACCGGTGATTGATCCTCCCATTTCCAGGCAGGCCAGAAGGATGTCTTTCGAACAGGCTCTGGCTCGCTCCGGCCCCTGTGCCTCGTCCGGGTCATAGGGAATGAGGGGATGGATGTTCCCGTCGCCGACGTGACATAAAGTGCCTATACGTATGCCGTGCTTATCGGCAATGCGGTAGATGGATTGAAAGATGTCGGTGATTCGGCTGCGGGGAACGACACCGTCGTTGGTGTAATAGGCGGCGGTGATCTTGCCCAGAGCCCCGAGGGCGTGTTTCCGGCCCAACCACAGGCGCTCGCGCTCAGCTTCCGTCTTGGCGGTGTTGAAAGACACGGCTCCCTGCCCTCGGCATGCCCGGGACACCGCTTCCGCATCCCGGCGAATGAGCTCCTTCTCACCATCCAGCTCAATGAGCAGCACGGCCGCCGCGTCGGTGGGAAAACCGACCTTCATGTGGGCCTCCACCGCCTGAATGCACAGGTTGTCCATCAGCTCCATGGCGGTGGGCAGAATCCCGGCGGCCAGGATCGCCGATGCCGAATCAGTGGCGCCAGCTACCGTCGAGTAAATTGCCAGCATGGTGGTGACTGCCGGGGCCACCGGTACCAGACGGACGATGATCTCCGTGGTAATCGCGATGGTCCCTTCGGTGCCGATCAAAAAGGTGGAAAAGTCTGGCCCGGGTTGCGCGGGCAAGGGTCCCCCAAAGGTGGTCACATCACCATCAGAAAACACTACCGTCTGACCCAGGATGTGGTTGCTTGTGACACCGTGTTTAAGGGTGTGTGGCCCTCCAGCGTTCTCGGCTACATTGCCGCCGATCGTACAGGCCACCTGGCTGGAGGGATCAGGTGCGAATTCCAGTCCGTAAGGGCGGGTCTGAAGGCTGAGATAGTTATTCACTACTCCCGGTTGGACGACAGCGTAGCGGTCATCAGGGTGGATAGCCAGCAGCTGGTTCATGCGGCTGAGCTGGATAATCACGCCCCCGTCGCTGATGGCACCACCGCTGAGGCCGGTCCCCGCTCCCCGCGGCACGAAAGGCACGCCATTGTCGTTGCATACCCGCACCACCCGGGCGCATTCTTCCGTGCTACCCGGGTAAACCACGCATCCCGGCCGGGCAGTATGGAGAGTCAAACCATCAGACTCGTAGACCAGGAGCTCGGCTAGACCTGTGTCTACATGTTCACGACCGACGACACGGCGCAATTGTTTAATCAGCTGGGGGGATATGGACACGGCAGAAGTTTTTACCGCAATTTCGGAAACTCAAGTGAAAAAGGTTGGTGCCACGGCGTTTGGGTAACGGTAATCCATTGTTTTCGACTTGCTACGGTAGTAGCATTGTATCTGGTGGCCTGTATATAGGTGCCGAATTGGCACAAATTGGATGTGAGATGTAAACCATTCCAGTCGAATATACGTCATAATACCGGTACTATTTGAAAATGAAAAACCATGAGCAACGTCATTTTCACAGTGCTAAAGAAGGAGATCTGGCGACCTTTCGGGAGCTGGTTGAACGCTGCCAGGAGCCCCTTTTTCAAATGGCTCTCCAACTGACAGGTGACTGGGATGATGCCGAAGACCTATCGCAACTGGTATTCATTAAGGCTTATAACGCTCTCCCCCACTTTCGGGGCGAGGCAAAAATCATGTCCTGGTTGTATCGTATTATGGTAAACACCTTCATCGACAACAGCCGTAAAGAACAGGCCCGCGGTCGACGGGTTGGACAATTTTCTTCGAATGAAGACCAACCGCAACCGGAGCCGTTTGTTACCAATGCGAACGAAGATAGTCCCGAAACTCAAACGGCCTCTCGCCATATGCAGGAACACATTAATCAGGCCCTTGAGGCTCTAGCGCCACAGCAGCGTTCCGTTTTTATTATGCGTCATTACCACGATTTGTCCTTAAAGGAAATTGCCCGTATTCTGGGCCTGTCAGTGGGAACGGTGAAGAGTCAGCTGTTTCGGGCTATCCGCCGACTGCAGAAGGAGCTGGCCTTTTACAAAGCGGAGCTTGGCTTGGAGGACCCATCATGAGGAGTTGCAGCCGATATCAAAAAATGATGGTGGAGAGTCTTTATCACGCCTTGAGCCCTCGCCGCCGGAAAATCTTCGACGCTCACCTGGCGTCCTGCCCTGACTGTGCCGGGGAGTATCAGGCTCTGGCTACGACCCTGAAGGTCATGGACCAGCGGCAGCTTCCCGCCATAAAGCCCCATTTCTGGGAGGGCTACTGGCAGCGGCTATCCCGGAAACTGGCACCGGAACACACCAGGAACCGTTTCCTGGATTGGCTCACTTGGCTCCCATCGCTTCCGCTGCCCGTCCGGCCGGCATGGGTGTCCGTGGCCGCCGCCCTGCTCTTGATCGCCACCGGGATTTTCATTGGCCGCACCACCTACCTCAGTCTGGCCGGCGGTGACGCCGCCCATGCCCGAGCAGCTGTGTTTGATCCGGCGCTGGTGGCGGAATTCAACGACCTGGCTTCCCGCTACCTGGGGAGGACCAGGGTGCTCTTGCTGGGTCTGGACAACTTTGATACGAGTGACGATGATCTCGGTGTAATAGATCTGGGCCACCAACAGATGATTTCCCGGGAGCTACTTCAGCAGGGTCGAGAGCTGCGCGATCATGAGGTCGCCACAGCTGATCCGCGGTTTCAGTACCTGATCGATGAGATCGAGAGGGTTCTACTGCAGCTGGCCAACAGCGACGGTGAAGACCTGGTGTGGACCATCATCCTAGTTCAGGATGGGATTGACAGGAATTCCATCTTATTAAAAATCACTCTGGCTGAGATGGGCCAGGACGATGAATCCGGGACCCAAGCAGAGCCGGACGCCAGGGTGAAAGCATCTTCCATACTGATTTGACCAGAAAGAGGTGATGTCATGAGACGCAAAAACGAACTGCAAGCGATTGACGCCAGTGCCCGGAGAATGTGTATCTTGACTGTGGCAGGGATGTTATTGGTTTCGGCGGTGTACGCTTGGGGGCAGGTGCCCGGAGCACCCAGGGCTCCCGAGCCGGACACCTTGTCGCCGGTGAGGGGCATAGTCCTACCGGAAGTGGCTCCTGTTCCATACGTCGATCCGGATATAGAGTTGGAATTTTATACCAACGAGGACTACTTGGATGAGCTGGAGGATGTGCTCTACCTGGAATCGGTGGAGCCCGAGTTGTATGAATTGATGGAAGAGCAGTATGAAGCGCAGCATGAGGTCTATGAGCAGCAGATGGAAGAGCAGTATCGACTTCAGGAAGAGGCTGAGGAGCGGGCCCGGGAGGCGGCGGAACGGGCCCGGGAGGCGGCTCGTCTGTACAGCATTCAATTTACCGGTGTTCGGCAAGAAATCGCCCAGGCATATCAGGAGGCCTATGCCCTCATCCTGGAGGAGAAGTGGGCCGAAGCCCGGGAGGCCCTGGATAGCTTTCTCGAGAAGTTCAAGGACACCCGCTATACCGATGATGCCCGGTTCTGGATCTGTTATGCTCTGGATAAGTCCGGGATGCCAGAAGAGGAAATATTCGATGCCTACTATCAATTCATCCAGGAGTTTGCAGACAGCAAGTGGCGGGATGACGCCAAGGCCAACCTGATAATATTGGGTCGGAAGTTATCGGCGAAGAGCAAGAAGGCCAGGACCCAATACGGACCTATCCTCGAGCAGTTGGAGCAGGAGTACAAAGTCCAGGTGGCGATTGCCACTCTGAGCCGGCTTAAAGATGTGGAGGCTAAGAACGCCCTTCAGGCCATCTTCAGCCTTTATGATCGTACTGAGGATAAGGATCAGCGGAAGGAAATAGTCTACGCCCTGAGACGCTTCAAAGACCCGGCGGTGGTGGACAAGCTGGTTGAAATTGCCCGGAAGGATTCAGACAAGGATGTGCGGGATGAAGCCGTAAATACTCTACGGCGGCAGGGTGGCGAGGCATCTATCAGGGCACTCATCGCCTTGGCCACGGGGCAGGAGGATACGAACACGCGGACCAGTGCGGTGAACGCCTTAGGCCGGGTAACCGGCAGTTCCGCCAGGATCATCGCCAGCCCAATGGGGCAGATTACGGGGCAGATTACCACCTTGCAGCCGTTGGAAGGGGGCCTGGAGAGTTCCGTGATCAAGGAGGTGGTGAACGTCCTCTTGGAGCTGGCGTTGAACGATCCGCATGTGAAGGTCCGCACGGAAGCGGTCTCATCCCTGGCGCGCATCAACACGCCGGAAGCCCAGGAAGCCCTCATCGAGATTCTCGAGGGTAAATAATCGCGAAGGGGCTGTTGCTTTAGCCTCTTTTTGGGCCGAGCCTTAAAGGGCTCTTGTCAGCCGCCTGGCGAATAGCAGCGTCGCTTGGCTCTCGGCACGCAAATAGAGCCAGATGCTCATAACCACCACTACGACGCCCAATACCACAGCCAGTGAGAACAGTGTAGGAGTGAGCAGCGCCGGTAGACCCAGGCTTTCCGTAAGCGACGCGGCCTTCGTTACGATAAGCTCCCAGAGGGCACCCGCTTGGGGGAGTGAAGGTGTGGGCAGCGAGGGCAGGGCCAGACCTTCAACAAGTGGAGCAGCATTCGCTATGATAGAGTTCCAGAGGGCGCCCGCGTGGGTGATGATCAGCCATAGGGCGGCGGGAACCATAAGCGCCGCGGGGAGCACCCAGCTCAGATCCCAGAAGGAAACAGAAGTTGACATCCTTGGAATCGCCAGGAGACGCTCCTTAAGGTGCGGCGGCAACTCTACCTGGGCACGGCTGAAAATCTGCTCAAACTCATCAAACGATGGCTGGCTCATACATCTCTCCTTGTGCATAATCCAGTGATTTGGCCAAAGTCGCTTTGGCCCGGTGTAAATGCGACTTGATCGTGTTGAGGGGCTGACCCATAATGGCGGCTACCTCTTCATAGGACTTATCCTGGAAATAATAGAGGGTGATCGCCAGGCGCTGCTGCCCTGGCAGCCGCTCGACGGCCGCACGCAGCTCGCGGTGTTGCCAGGTTGACAGGGTTTCCTCTTCGGGATTGTGGCCGGCTGCGGCGACGTGATATATCTTCTCAACTTCATTGATGCGCTCGTAGGGGCGTTTCTTCAAGTAATCATAGCACACGTTCTTCACGATGCGGTACATCCAGGTAGAGAGTTTGGCCTCGCCCTTGAACTTCGCCAGACCGCGATAAATCCTGATGAAAGCATCCTGGGTGGCGTCTTCTGCTAAAACCTCATCATTCAGGGTGAACAGCGCGATGTTGTACACTGTCTTTCCGTGGGTCTCCACCAGCTCCTTGAAGACTTCCTCGTGATCACCCGCTTGGAATCGCTCGACCAGCTCCGTATCTGAGAGAAGACCCATCACCTGGTATGACTGTTCTGAATCACAGATTGTTGCACTCAAACCTAGGCAGAATATAGAGAAAGTGCAACAATAGGTGGTACTCAGCGGTCTAACGGGTAAAAAAGGAGTGATTCCATGAGTGAACATTGGATTCCAATCGTTGCCATCATCTTTTCGTTCGGCGGTACGGCCTTGATCGTATTCCTCGTACTGTATTATAGCTACAAGAGGCGTCAGACGCAAAGCAAGGAAATCCTGGCGGCCATCGAGAAAGGTATTGAAGTCCCCTTTCCCCCTCCTGCGAAGAGGGATTATCTGAAGCTGGGGGTCATCTGGACCTTCATCGGCATCGCCTTCACATTGGCCCTGTGGTTTTCATCCAAGGTGATGGAAGCCACGGCCTGGGGTTTCCTGCCGCTGGGTGTGGGGCTCGCCTTCCTGTTGATCGGCTACTTCGAGAGAAAGAAAGGCGCAGAGAGCGTCCAGGATTAGTCTACTCATCGTCCCATTCTAAGAGGGCTTCGCAGACCGGGCTCCGGCTCGGTCAGGGGCGAAGCCCTACTTTTTTCCACGCTACTCTATCAATCAATCCTGGGAAAAGCGGCTGCAGGTACCGGCCTACCTTCCCGGTCAGAGTCATGATTACCTCTCGCTTACCCTTCGCTGTGGCTCGCAGAATAATGCGGGCGCATTTTTCCACGCTCATAAACCGAGTTTCATCCGGGCCGCTCCGGTCTTGCGGCTGCCCATCCTCTCCGATGATATGCCGGCGGATGTCGGTAGTAACATAGCCGGGGCAGACGATGGTGACCTTCACCCCGGTCCCGGCCAGTTCCGCGCGCAGGGCGTCGAAGAAGCCGTGAAGGGCGTGCTTGCTGGCCGAGTAACCGGTGCGGGTGGGGACGCCGGTTTTCCCTGCTAGACTGGAAATCACCACGATCCTCCCCCGGCTGGCCTTCAAATAGGGCAGCGCGTAATAGGTGCAGGCCACCGCCCCTAGGTAGTTTACCCGCATGAGCCGCTCATAGATAGTCAGATCGGTGACATCCTCAAACTGGGCCTGCATGGACATGCCGACGTTATTGATAAGGATATCGACCCCACCCCACGCCTGCACTGTGCGTTCAACCAGGGCCTTGCACTGGGTTTGATCGGTGATGTCGATAGCCACGGCCAGGGCCTCAGCCCCTAGCCGCTGGCAGGCATCGGCTGACCGTTCCAGTTCATCTTCGCGGCGGGCGGCCAGACACAGACGAGCCCCGTGTAATGCTAACTGCCGGGCCAGCTCCCTGCCAATACCGCTGGAGGCCCCCGTGATGATCACGCGTTGCTGGTTAAAACTCATATCTGATACGGGCGTATCTGCACCCTTCTAATCCCTCGCCAATCCCCGGTCATCAATGACGATGGTTTCTGCCAGGCAGTCTTCGGCAGTTTGATGATTGGGATGGGTGAAGTATTGCCAGAATCCGAAGCCCAGCTCCACCAACGAAAGGCCATAGCCCAGGGCGCGCTCAAGGGCGTCCCAGAAGGTTATTTTCTCGTGCACCAGCGAGATTACCCTGATCTTCAGCATTTTCTTACCCGGTGTTTGACCGTTCAGCAAGTAAGTGGACAGGCCGAAGTAGAGAATCGGGACCAGCAGCTGGACGATAAGCCGCCCGTACCACGCTCCGGGATCAAAACGAAATGAATAGCTCGTGAACTCTCCCCGCGTAGCCCGATACCAGATGATTATCCCGACCAGGAATAGACCAAGAACAAAGAGCAGAAATGCAATGACGATATCTATTCCAAAAGCAATAGCTCGCTTTCGAAAGCTGGCGAGCGGGGTCCCTTCCAGCTTTCTCATACGGTCAATTTTAAAGGTCGGTAAGCGCCGGGATCGCTCATGGTCCGTTTACCCTCTATTCTCTGGCTGGATTACTGGTTTTCCCTCCGGGAGTACGGGCTAGGTTCGATAAAAGCTAGGGATCGAGGTGTCAAACTGCTATGAGTTATTATAATTTCTGGAGTGCTTATCCCATTACATTGACCATCGCAGGGGTAATCAAACCAATCCATCGCTAAGGAGCATTACCGTGTCCCGCAGAAGCCGACAGAAATTCATCCGCAAATGGCATCGCCGATTAGGGCCGATTATAGGTATCCAGCTGTTGCTGTGGTCCCTGGGGGGCATCTACTTCTCCTGGGTGCATACGACCCTGGTGCGCAGCGAAACGGATATGAATGAAGAGGAACCAGCTAACCTGAAATATGAGAACTTCCTGGCCTCCATTCCTCCCCTGATTCGTAATAGTCAGCTCCCTCAGGTCCGCGAGATCCAGCTGGGCAAGCTCCTCAATATCCCGGTCTACCGCTTCATCCAGGATGATCGCCACGCCGAGACCTACAACGCCATCACCGGCGAGAAGCTATCCCCAATTGGCCGCAGCACTGCCACCGCCATTGCGCAAGCCGATTTCACCCCCGAAATCCCTGTTCACCAAGTGACCCGCATCGACACTGCCCGCGGTGAATACCGGGGTCCGCTTCCCGCCTGGAAGATCACCTTCGATAACTGGAAAGCCTCCGCCATTTACGTCAGTGAGCATACTGGCCAGGTCACGGCCCGGCGCAGCGCCCTCGGGCGTGTCCATGACTTCCTGTGGATGCTCCATATCATGGACTACCGCGGGCGGGAGAACGTCAACAACTGGCTCATCCGGGTATTATCGGTCCTTGGCCTGGTCACCATTGCCTCCGGCTACACCCTGTGGTATCTCACCACGCCCCTGCTCCAGCCCCAGACACGCAAACGGAGCCCCAGCCGTAAGACCGGCGCAAGTCGGAAGAAATAAGCGGGCAGCACTAAGCTGGCAGCACCCTTACCGGTACATAAGGGCCTGCAGCGGACGGAAGCCCCGCTCCAGGACCCTGAACCTGCCAGGACTGCGAACAATAGCATACACTCAAATAATGCAAGATAGTACGGACCGTCTGAGCAAATTAGAAGCTGCTCATCCGCCGAACTCAGTATAATATTTGTTAAGTTGACTGGGACTAGGGAGCTGAATGGAATGCATCGATCAACCGGCCACATCAAATCGTTAATACCTTATCTGTTCCTGGCCGCTTTATTCTCGCTGTCATGCTTTTCCAGGGAAAACGTACCAAAATCTCCCGACGAGCTGCTTGGGACCGCGTCTGCGATTTACCTGCCGTTGTCTCAGACGCTGTCGCCGGAGCAGGGCTATCCTCGCAGCATTGTCAATGGCTTGGATTGGCACCTGACGCCGCCGGAGCAATGGACCAGCGGTTTCTTCCCGGGGATTCTTTGGCAGCTCTATCAATATACGGGAAATCCTTCCTTTTCCGTGCAAGCTCGGCGCTGGACGGAAGGGCTGGAAACTCAGCAGACGGCGCCAACTCACGACGTCGGTTTCATGATCAACAACAGCTTCGGCCATGGTTACCGTGTTGGAGGGATCGAACGCTACAAAACGGTAGTGCTTGATGCTGCCCAACACCTTGCCTCGCGGTTTAATGCGCGGGTGGGAGCCATCCGGTCTTGGGACGGGGGATCGTTCACCTACCCTGTGATCATTGACAATATGATGAATCTGGAATTGCTCTTCTGGGCTGCCCGAAATAGTGCGGATTCGTCGCTGGCGGAGTTGGCCCAGACTCATGCTCTGACAACGATTCGAGACCACGTTAGAGCGAATGGGAGTACCTTTCACGTGGTCGATTACCAGCCTGAAACCGGCGAGGTCATCTGGCGGGGGACCCACCAGGGATGGGCCGACAGCTCGACTTGGGCTCGTGGTCAAGCGTGGGGGCTGTATGGCTTCACGGTGGCCTATCGTGAAACCAGGGAGCCCGTCTTCCTTGAGACTGCCTGTCGCCTCGCTGATCGGTTTTTAGAGCGACTACCTGAAGACGGCATACCCTATTGGGACTTCGATGCGCCACACGAGCCGGAAGAACCAAAGGACGCCTCGGCTGCTGCCATTGCGGCTTCTGGCTTATGGACGCTGGCGACCCTCGTGGATCAAGCGGTGCTGAAGAGACATTATCGGGCCGCCTCAAAGCGCCTCGTTGAGAGCTTGTCGTCGTCCTGGTACTCAGCTGTAGCATCAGGTCTGCCGGCTCTGCTCCTGCATAGCACCGGTGATAGGCCCCACAACATCGAAGTGAATGTGCCGATGATTTATGCGGATTACTACTTCATCGAGGCTCTCATGAAGCAGGCTTCAAAATAAAATCTCAGCTTGTCTTTTGGGGTTGCTCGAATGATAACGATGTGGAAAATGATATTGTCTTACCGGATGGCTATGAAGAGCGATATCATGAAGGTATGCGTTATGGTTTGTTTATCCCGCCGTCATATGATCCAATTATGATGAGAGGTGTGTGATGTTCGTTCTTAAAGATCCCTTCTTTTGGGCGTTTATCAGCGTGTATGGCCTTCTTGCGGGGTCCGCCCTAATAAGCGGTACCAGGCTGAAAAAATACACCCCGCTCGGCTTCATCATCGTGACGATCAGCGATCTGGCCCGGGTGATACTCGTGTTGCCTGTATGCCCTCAGCCTCGTTTGATGATAGGTAACTGGAATTGGATTGCCGGCGGAGTCATCCTCGCAGCCGCCTTGGTGTTTGCCACTCCCGCCTTTTCCATTAAATGGTGGGCCGCCCCCGATGAAAAGACGGTTCTCAAGACCACCGGCATCTATGGCCTTGTCAGAAATCCCATCTACCTCGCTGACATTCTGTTCGCGCTGGGATTCGCGATGATGTTCCGCTCCATCATCGGCATCGCGCTGGTGCCCCTGTGGTGGGCTGGCTTTCTATTCCTCGTTCTGATTGAGGAAGAAAGTCTGGCACGCGCTCTGGGACAGCCCTACCTGGAATACAAGCAGCGGGTGAAGGGCCGCATCCTCCCGGGTTTACCTATTTGATGATCCGCTAGACCAGCCCCTGACAACGACCGGCTGACCGCTGCCCCTCTTCCCCCAATATCCAATTTTCAATTTTCAATTTTCAATCGACAATCTTAAATCCCTCAGCGTCCTGCCAGCTCCAGCAGGATCGCCCCTTTCTCCACCGCCTCCCCGGGCGCTATATATAAAGCCGTCACCGTGCCCGATATGGGTGCGGCGATCTCGTTCTCCATCTTCATGGCCTCGAGGACCAGCAGATGGTCACCGGCAGTCACATTGTCGCCCAAGGCCACGGCCACTGAGGTGATCAGGCCGGGAATGGGCGCCACCACCTTCCCGCTGTAATCCCGGGCGGCGTTCGTCATGCCCAGCCGTTCAATGGTCAGGTCCAGCTCGTTGCGCAAGCGGACGTAGTAGGTGCGTCGCCGCAGGTCCACCATGAACCCATCCTGGCTGGGGCGAATGGAGAGATAATGCGATTGACCGTCCACCAGCAGTGAGTAGGAGTATGGCGATAGCCGCACCAGGTCCAGCTGAGGGGTGCGTTCGGCGATTTCAACTACGGGTCGACCGTTATGGCGGCGAAGGTTGAGCCTTATTTCCTGCCCGGCGACGGTGGCCTGGAAAATCATCCGAATGTCCGTTTGGATCCCTTTGGGAGATCCCTCCGGGAACGTGAGACCTGCTGTTCCCGGCCCAGACGCAGCCAGGTCGACTCAGCCTGACGAGCATCGGTGCGGCGCTCGGATCTGGCTTGCTGGGAGGAAGCAAACAGCGTGGCCCCCAGAGCGGCCACTTCCCCCAGGCCCTGTTCGACCTCGGCCCACGATATCAAGTCGGGCAGGAACTCACTGATGAAACTCGTGCAGTAATTCCCTTGCTGGAAGGCCGGATGGTTCATAACTGCCATGCAGAAGGGCACGGTCGTGCGGAGTCCCACTATCCGCAGCTCCTCCAGTGCCCGAGCCATACGTTCAATCGCCTCCCCACGGCTCCTGCCCCAGGTACAGAGCTTGCCCAGGATGGGATCGTAGTAGGGCGTGATCTCCAGACCCTCGCGCATCCCGTGATCCATCCGGACCCCGAAACCGCCGGGAGTGGCCAGCTCCAGGACCGTACCGGTTGAAGGCGTGAAGTTGTCGAAGCCGTCTTCGGCGTAGATGCGGCACTCGATGGCGTGGCCTTTGGGCTGAATGTCTTCTTGGTCAAATGAGAGGGGTTCGCCCGACGCCGCCCGGAGCTGCTCGGCTACCAGGTCCTGGCCGGTAATCATCTCGGTGATGGGATGCTCTACCTGAAGGCGGGTGTTCATTTCCAGGAAGAAATAGTTTTGATCCCTGTCAACCAGGAACTCCACCGTGCCGGCTCCCTTGTAGCGACATGCTTTGACGATTTTTACAGCTAGAATACTCAGCTGCTGCCGGACTTGGGAGGTAATGAATGGGGAGGGAGTTTCTTCGATAATCTTCTGGTAGCGTCGCTGGATGGAGCATTCCCGTTCACCCAGACTTACCACTTTACCGTGGCGGTCCGCAAACATCTGGACTTCCACGTGATGAGGCTGGTCCACAACTTTTTCAACGTAGACCCGGTCGTCAGCGAAGGCACTGGCGGCCTCGGAGCGGGCCCGCTCGAAGGCCTCGGCCAGCTCGTCCGGGCTTGCTACCAGCCGCATACCCTTACCGCCGCCGCCACCGGCAGCCTTGATGAGGACCGGGTAGCCTACCTTGCCAGCAGTCTTTCTGATACCGTCCAATTCAGTCATGGGTTCCGTGCTGCCGGGAACGATGGGCGCGCCTGCTTCCAGGGCCAGCCGGCGAGCGGATACCTTGTCTCCCATCAGCTCCAGGGTCTCCGGATCGGGACCGATCCACGTAAACCCGGCTTCCAACACCGCCTGCGCGAATGCGGCGTTCTCGGCCAGGAATCCGTATCCGGGATGGATGGCATCCGCACCAGTGGAACGGGCCACTTCCAGGAGACGGGCTACGTTGAGATAAGAGTCGATGGATGGCGGCGGACCTACGCAGACCGCCTCGTCCGCCATGAGCACATGCGGGGCAGTACGGTCTGCTTCGGAAAAAATCGCCACCGCCGGGATTTGAAGCTCCCGGCAACTGCGGATGACCCGTACGGCGATTTCCCCGCGGTTGGCGATCAATACCTTGTTAATCATGGTGCGCGATGAGTTTAAAGACTGGTCTGGGGGAATGCAATCCTAAGGGAAATCCGGCGTCAAAGCGGGGCGGACGGCGGGCAAGCGGAGAGCATCAGTCCGGCTGTAAGAAAGATTTAATCCTTAAACCATGGCAACCTCGTCAAATCCACGTTCCCGCCGGAGAAGATGATGCCCACTCGCTTACTACGAACATCCAGATCGCCTTCCAGTAAGGGGGCCACCGCGACCGCTGCGGAGGGCTCAATAATGATCTTCATGCGCTCCCACACCATGCGCATGGCTCGCATGATGGCCTCCTCGCCGACCGGGACGATCCGACTTACATTCTCTTGCAGGATCTCGAACGTGCGCTGGCTCAGGGGCATGAGCAGGCCGTCGGCGATGGTGCGTGGGTGATCGACCGTCACCAGGTGACCGGCCTGAAACGAGCGCCAGGCGTCGTCGGCGCCCTCCGGCTCGGCCCCCATCACCTGCGTATCCGGCGAGAGGCCCTTCACGGCAATGGCTGTCCCGCTCAGCAAGCCACCCCCGCCTATGGGAGCGATGACCACCGCCAGGTCCGGAACATCCTCCATCAGCTCCAGGGCCGCCGTACCCTGACCGGCAATGATTCGGGGATCATCGTAGGAGGGGATGTACAGCGCGCCGGTATCGTTAGTAACTGCCTTGAGGGTCTCAGCCCTGGATTCCTGAGTGGCCTCACTGAATGTGATCTGTCCGCCGTATTCTTGCACAGCAGCAATCTTGACCGCTGGTGCGCTACGGGGCATGACGAGATAGGCCGGGATGCCCCGCAGGCGGGCGGCCAGGGCCAGGGCAGCAGCGTGGTTGCCGGAAGAATGGGTGGCCACCCCACGGGCAGCCTCAGTATCCGATAGGGAAAAGATGGTGTTGCAGGCGCCGCGGAACTTGAAGGCCCCTACTTTCTGAAAATTTTCGCACTTGAAAAACAACCGCCCGCCGGTCTTTTCGTCCAGGCCCGCGCAGGTGAGAACCGGCGTGCGATGAGCGTAGGGCGCTATACGCTCGGCGGCATCATGGATGTGGCTGAGGTCGATTGGAGTTGTCATTTCTCTTCCAACAATAATTCCTTAAACGGGGAAAAACTTAATAGAGCGGAGCGGTCCATGTAGGATCGAAAGTGGCCTTCTCGGTGAGGAAGCCGTATCCGGGATGTATGTCGTCCGCGTTGGTAGTGCGAACGGAGGAATGCTATCCTGAGGGAAAACCGCCGCTGTAAAGGGCACTAGCTGCCCTTCGTTTCCAGCTGCACCTGGGCCTCGATCCGCTCCCGGAGGCGCATCGTAACAGCGTAATCGGAGGGGTGGTAGCCTTCCCAGGTGACCGGGTAGGCACCAATCCCGGTGCCGGAAATAAAAGCCTCGTCCATCGCATTCACTTCCTCGAAGGGAATGGGGGACAGGTCCAACGGTAGCCCCATCTCACCGGCCAGCTCCATGATCAGGTCCCGGGTAACACCCGGCAGGATACCCAGGGATGTATCCGCTGTGCGGAGGGTCTGGCTTTTCACAAAAAAGATATTGCGCGTGGCACATTCGGTCACCAGACCATCACGGTTGACGAAGACCGGCTCGAAGGCACCTTCAGCTATAGCGTCCCGGGTGGCCAGCATATTCGGCAGATAAGTCATGGACTTTATAGCGGGGACCATGCGGCCCAGCGGATAGTCCGCCTCTTTGACGAACTTGATTTTCACCGGGAAGGCTGGCTCCGGCTGGGCGTACCGTATGCCGAGGTAAAGGTTGGAGGCACCGGAATGATCCCAGGGGGCGCCTGCCAGGGTGCCCCGCGTACACATCAGACGCAGCAGGGTATCACTCAGACCGTTGCGAACTCCCAATTCCCGCATCAGCGCCACCACTTCATCATCAGGCATTGGGAAGTCGATCCGCAGGATTTTCATGCCTTCCCGCATCCGGGCCAGGTGCTTGTGCCAGCGGAATATGTTGCCGTTCGCCAGCCGCAGGGTTTCGAACAAACCGTCGCCATACCAGAAACCGCTGTCCATGAACGGTACGGTGGCTTTACTCTGACGTACCCATTCACCATTGGCATAGACAATCGGATCGTGTTGTTTCCCGGAACGCGTTGATGTCATACTTTCAACTCACCAGTCGAGGCGGGTGAAATTAAGGGTATTCACGCCGGTAATCGCGTAGGAAAAAACCCCCTCCTTGATGAGCTCCCCCGGAAAGTCACTTTTACCGACCGAATCCAGGGCCGCCCTCACGCGCTGACCCTCCCGGCGCCGGGTGATACGTGGTAGGTGCGGCGGCGACCATTTGAGGTACGTGCCCGCCAGACCATACACCCCTATAATGATATCCTCATCCCAATCGGGATTGAAAAACAACTGCCTTCCCTTGAGCCCGAGGTATTTGCTGCCTGTGCTGGCCGCTGTAGGAACAGCACCCAGCTTTGCCAGCTTCGGGTACAATTGATCGCTCATGAGCCGGTCGAACCGTTCCGAATCCACATTCTGGAAAAGCCAGGGCCATTCGTAATCGGGGAGTCGCTCCAGCCAACTCTGGCAGTTCTCATGGTAGTTCTGATAATTGATCCACGCGGAATCGGCTTGCAGCAGCAGCAGCCGGGCAATTAAGTCCCGACGCGGCTTCTGCTCGTGAAGCCAGAGCAGAAACAGCAGGGTGGAGTAGGGATATTTCGCGCTGAAGTTATCGGCCCCGATCCCCGCCAGGAGATTGGGATTACAGCTGTGTGCAAGTCCAGGAGGAATTCCCTCGCTCACTGTCAGGATATGATGCCCCAGGCAGCGGCACTCGGGACGACAGACATCCAGATCGATCCATAGCAGCCGATCTCTATGCTCCACCCCGTCCGGGGACAGCCAGAGTGTCGTGCAGTCGTAGTAGCCCTCCACGTGCCACTCCAGGCAATGATGCAAAAAGGCGGCGGAGAGCAGGCCGTCTATATCAGTGGAAATGACCATCGGCAGATGCCGCTCTTTCAGCCATGGAAAGCGCTTGAAAATCCCTTTTCGGGAAAGTGTCGTCTGCGTCCCGGCGTTCACCAGGTGACCTTGGGGTGGTTCACCGCTGGCCGGTCTCCCTTGCATAGCACTAGGATCCGATCCACAGCGGTGGCCCGTCCCCGCGTTTCGTTCCAGATTTTGGTAACCTTGGCGCTGTCGGCGATGGCGTCGGGCACAATGTCCACCAGCTGCAGGCCGGTCTTGGGTGCCGCCGATTCCCAGACCCTCTCGGCTAGATTCAGGGGAGGTTCCCCGTTCTGGGCTACGTCGCCGATAACCAGGGTCGCCATGCCTCCGGGCCGCAGAAGAGTTTCCAGCTGCCGGATTGTATCACCCATGAACTCCAGGTAGGTCGGTAGGGCATGGCCGTCGTCGAGACGGCGGTCAACCTCCTCAACGGGCACATCCAGGAACCAAAGCCGGATCCAGTTATACAGCCCATACTTGACCACCTTGAGGTAGGGAGGTGACGACACCACCAGCTGGATGGATCCTGGTGCGACCACCTCGTGCAGATGGCGCACGTCGTACTGATAGGCCTCGCCACTTACTGGCGGACGGCCGCGGCGGTAAAGCCGCTCGATGCGTCGGCTGGTGTTGGTAAATACGTCCAGGGAGAGGTATTGCAGCCCCTTATCATTAACATATTTGCGAATATACTCCGGGCTCATGCTGAAGGTATTGGGCATGTCAATGCTCAAATATATGGATTCGGTCCCATTCCGCCGGTATTTGCCGTGCAATATGCCCAGAATGGTCGCTCGAATGAAAATGTCCTCCCGGCTCTCTGTGAGGGCGGCCTTTAGAAAAGTCAGCTTTGATAGGGTTTCAGGATGAAAAACAACAGTGATCGGGCCGATCTCTTTGGATGGTTTCCCCCCATTCGTCTTATAGTCCATTTCCAGCTCAGCGAGGCGTGCCAGTACAGCGGGCTTATCCGGTGGATCAACTTTGGCCCGCGAGAGGACATATGCCAGCGGATTCAGGTCGTTGGCGATGCCCACTCGCTCTTCCACGCAGGCTTGCGTGGGAGTGGTTCCCCGCCCGCTGAAAGGGTCCAGCACCCGGTCACCTCTCCGGCTGAATCGCTGGATGAAGTAGTGCGGAATGCGCGGCGGAAACATCGCCATGTAACTGCACATGGGGTGGAACGGATGCCCCCACGCCTTGGAAATCACTTTCCACTCCGGTTCAATGGGGGGATGCAATTTCACAATCATTTACTTGCACATCCGGCTGGAATATATCAAACTATCTACTGTTTAAATCTTGCTTTCTCTGGCAGGAAACTTACGAATGGAGGATAGTTTCCCATGAAAAAAACACTTTTGGCTCTCGGACTCGTTCTGGCTCTGCTGGTTCCCTCCCAGCGCGCCATGGCCCTGATCGGCTTTGGCCTCAATGCCGGTCAGGACAGCTATTCCATCAGTGGTGAGTCCTACACCAACCTGTTTGGCATATCCGGCATTACCTTGACCCGCGAGGATTTCGATAAGCCATTTGGCATCGGTGGATACCTGTTTATCGACGCGATCCCTATCATCGACGTGGAGGTAGGATTTGATCTCTATGGCCGAGACTATACATTCACGTACGTCAATGATTTGACGGGTGATTCTGAACCCCAGGATTTCGCTTGGTTGCGTACGACTGGGTATCTCTCTATCCAGAAAAATGTCTTCAAACTGCCTGTCATCAAGTTCTATGTTGGCGGTGGCCTCAACTTTAACGCGTCCTTACCGATTGTCGATAAGGATTTCATAGAAGAATTCTTAGGAGACGAAAACACGGCACTGGATATTGATGACCTTCTGGAAGCTTCAGAATCCAATAGTGGCGTCCATTTTGAACTGGGTGCGCGTATGAAGCCGCCGCTGATCCCGATTGCCCTTAACGTCAGATTCCGGCAGACCATGGTGGAGGGAATCGTCCCCGGTAAGAAAGCCTTCGCGACTATCAGTGCCGGTATTGGCTTCCAGCTGTAATTCGAGTTCTTTTTCTTGTCAATAACAATGGGGCCGCTGCGGAGTGGCCCTTTTTTTTCATGCGTCTATTAATGAACCAGAATCAGCCGCTCCAGCCGCTCCCAGCGTTTTCCCGTTCCCGTATCTCTTGCTCGGAACAATAAGATGTACTGGCCCGTTTTATAACGCACCAGGTCTACCGACCGGGCATCCCAGGTGACCACTCCCGACCCGGGCAGCGGTCCCTCATTGGCGAGGGTACTCAGCCGGCGGCCGGCCAGGTCATAAATCTCGACCAGCAAGTTAATGGCGGCGAAAGGGGTCACATACTTGACCACCAATATGGATGAAGGCGTATTCAGTGGCAGAGGGTTGGGTTCCAATACCAGGCCGGATTGATCCTGCGCGAGCAGTACCGAGTTTTGCCTGCCAGCCGTGTGCCCCTGGGGTGCGGGTGATGTGACCCAGGAGGATGCCGCTTGTGAAGGAGCTGTGGGGCTCACCTTTTCCAGGGACCTGCCGGTGGTGGTGAGGGGAAACAGGGTGTAGTCGACCTGATCGATAACTGCGGCGGTCGGATCGATCAGGATCACTAGGTCACCGGTATTATTCAAAGCTGGGAAGCCGGGGACGGTGATGACCGCTATCCCCGGCGGCCAGCCGCTGACTCCCGCCGAATCGCCGGTCACTACCACATATGCCCCCGGAGGAAGAACTTCCTCTGGCAAGAGGATCCCGGTTGTCTGATCACGAACCTCCCAATGTTTCAAATTCACCATAATGGTGGTGGTGTTTACCAGTTCCACCCATTCCGGCTCGCCGCTTAAGGGCATATACATGATCTCATTTACCACCACAGCCATAGCGGGAGCTGGGATAGGGATATC
>JBGVTM010000135.1 GCA_041862535.1 Candidatus Neomarinimicrobiota bacterium
TACCGCTTGAGCTGGTGGATATTCATTAATTCTTAGCGTTTGCTTACTATCTACATTTTCGCTGAGGAATATGAGTATGGCTGTCGCGACCGAAGTACGAAGGAAAGTATGCATGCTATCCTCCCGAAAAGAATTGATACAGACAGACAGTATATTCTACATGTAGTCATAAATATAAAGTCATCACATACAAAACGCAATGGTAAGTATAGGTGTTCTGATTTGTTTCGATCGATTTCTTATTAATAATCCCCCGTTTGCGCCCAAAAACAACTGTCAGCAGTAGAGGGACAATGCTGTTTCTCCCTCTCTCGCGAACCTCGCGCATATGGCGAACGATAACCGGTTCCCCGGACCGTATCTTCGGTGGTTATGGAATTGACAGCTCATAGCGCCTTTATGCCTCCTGTTTCAGCCGTGCTTTCGCAGCCTGTAATCCAGGGGGTGGCCCCCGGGGCGGACTCACCACCACCGTCGGGGACCATGACCCAGACATGATACCGGGGTGATACCGGATTGACCCTGCCATATGCTGCTCTTTGACATAATCCACCTAGGCGGCCAGGGCATCGAATATCCAACATCCAATATCCAATTACCATTCCCCCTTTCCAGGGGCAGGGTATGAGCCGTATATTCTGGCCCGCTTTTGCGGTTGAGCAATGATCAGATTGTCGGTAAGAAGCATATGAGTAAGTACTGCCAGGTAACGGGCCGGGGGCCGTCGTTCGGCAACAAGGTCAGCCACGCCCACAACCGGACCCGCCGCCGGTTCGACCTGAACCTGCAGCGCAAGCGTTTCTGGCTGGAGGAGGAGCAGCGCTGGGTTACCCTGCAGGTCTCGGCCAAGGGGCTGCGCATCATCGACAAGAAGGGCATCGGCGCCGTGGTGCGGGAGCTGCGCGCCCGGGGGGAGAAGATTTAGATCAATCCGGGTGGTCGTCCTTCGAGAGCCTCAGGGCGACTATTCAAGATTAAAAAAAGCCCCCTCACACTTCGACCTTGAGTGAGGGGGCTTTTATTAGGGAGCCTGTCTGTCTCCTCAGGCAGACGGTTGTTGGCTCCCCGCTCGGGAGGAAGCTTGGGACCGTAAGACGGCCGGGACCTCCAGGTCGTCGCCAAATACCATCACGTCCTCATCCTCGCCATCCACCACCGCCATGCCCTGGCCGTCTTTGGGCACTCGTCGGCGCAGGCTGAAAAGCGGCTCGCGTTCCCGCCGACCGGGAGCATCGAAGGGGCTGGCCACACCCGGAAAGGCTTCCCTCGCTCTGGCAGCGAGCGGCAGCTGCTCCGCGGGCCGGTTGAAGCCGGTGGCGATAACGGTGACCCGGAATTCATCGGTCAGGTTGGAGTCGATGACGGCTCCGAAAATGACGTTGGCGTCCGCACCGGCCTCTTCATTGATGATGGAGGTGGCGTCGTTTACTTCATGAAGGGTCATGGTCGCATCGCCGGTGACATTGATAAGGAGCCCCTGGGCACCCTGGATATTGCAGTTCTGCAGGAGGGGAGAGGAGATGGCCTGCTGGGCGGCCAGGATGGCGCGCTCTTCACCGTGGCCGGTGCCGGTACCCATGATGGCGTCGCCCATGTTCAGCATGACCGTGCGCACGTCGGCGAAGTCCAGGTTGATGAGCCCGTGGATATTGATCAGGTCGGAGATGCCCTTGGTGGCCTGGTGCAGGATACTGTCGGCCAGTTTCAGGGCGTCGACGAAGGTAGTATCGGGATCGGTGATCCGCAGGAGGGTCTCATTGGGTATCACGAGGGTAGTGTCGCAATACTGGCGCAGTTCTTCGATGCCCGTTTCAGCTCGCTGGGCCCGCTGCCGCCCTTCGAAGAGGAAGGGGCGCGTGACGATGCCTACGGTGAGGGTGCCCAATTCGCGGGTGATGCGGGCGATTCGCGGTGCGGCCCCGGAGCCGGTACCGCCGCCCATCCCGGCGGTGATGAAGACCATGTCGGCCCCGGACAGGGTTTTTTCAATGATCTCGTGGTCTTCCTCGATGGCCTGGCGGCCGATGTCCACGTCGGCTCCGGCACCGAGACCCTTGGTTAGCGACTTGCCGATCTGGATCTTGATCTCGGCCAGATTGTTATCCAGGTCCTGGGCATCGGAATTGACCGCGATGAACTCCACTCCCAGCAGGTTGTCCTCAATCATGCGGTTGATGGCGTTCCCGCCGGCGCCGCCTACGCCGACTACCTTTATCTTGGCCTTCATCAGATCGTAATCGTCGAATTCGAAGAACATGATCGGTCTCCTCTCCTCAGTTAGAACAGTTCCTTGAAAAAGCCTTTCACCTGGCTTACCAGGTGCTTGAAAAATGCGGTTAGACTCCCGGGTCGTTTGGGCAGCCCATAGGTCTCTTCGTACTCCAGCCCGTAGAGCAGCAATCCGATGGCGGTGGCGTACTCCGGAGAGCTCACCATATCATCCAGACCGCCCACGTGCAATGGATAGCCGATCTTGATATCGGCATTGAACACCTCCCCGGCCTTTTCTTCCATCTCTTTCAATAGTACACCGCCGCCCGTGAGTACTACCCCGAAGGTGAGTTTGTCGCTGACCTCGCTTTTGCGAATTTCGTTGCGGCACAGTTGCAGGATCTCTTCCAGGCGGGGTTCGATAATGGCTGACAGTCCGCGCCGGGTGGTGGTCTGGGGACGGCGCCCCGCGATGCCATTAATGGTGATCTCGTCGTCTTTGACCGTGGCAGGGAACTTGGCGTAGCCGTATTCTTTCTTCAGCTCCTCGGCTTTCTGGAAGGTGGTGTGCAGAATCTGAGCGATATCGTTGGTTACCCGGTTGCCGCCGAAGGGGATGATGGCCGTATGGCGCACGCCGTCATCGTAATAGACGATGAGTTCAGTAGAGCCGCCGCCCATATCGATCAGTACCACACCCTGGTCCTTTTCGGTCTGTTCCAGGACCGCGGCGGCGGAGGCCAGGGGAGCAAGAACGAGGGCCTCAACATACAGTCCGGCTGCTTCCACGCACCGCACGAGGTTTTGGGCGGCGGAACCATCGATAGTGACCAGATGGACCCGGGCCTCAAGCCGATGGCCGATGTGTCCCAGAGGCGCTTTAATGCCCTCATGTTGGTCGACCTTAAATTCCTGTGGCAGGACATGCAGGATTTCGCGTTCAGCGGGCAGGGTTATCGCCTTGGCCTGCTCCAGTACCCGCTCAATGTCGTCCTCGGTAATCTCCTGGACATGGGGCATGCGGGACTCATGACGGCTCACGGTGATAACTCCGGCATTATTCATACTGCGGATCTGTTCCCCCGAAAGAGCTACATACACGCCATTCATTTTCACGTCGGCCTGGGCCTCGGCCTCCTCGACGGCCGCTTCGATGGAAGTAACGGTTTCCTTGACGTTGACTACCATGCCCTTGCGCATCCCGGTGGATGGGGCGCTTCCTACGCCCAAGAGGTTCAGTCGGCCGTTCTCATCAACCCGGGCGATGACCGCGCAGACCTTACTGGTGCCTACATCCAGGGCCGCGATTAATCTGGGTTGGGTTTCGTGTGTGGTCATAGAATTATGCTCGCTCCCGGACTACCACCTGTCGGTTGTAGCGTAAATCGATATAGGAATAGTCTATTAGACTTCTTTTTCCTGAAACGGTGAGCAGAAAAGCATCCAGTGTTGCGATGCGTTGCTCCAGTTCCTGGCTGCCAAGACGAACGGCGGTGGAGGTCTCGGTCATGTAAAGGGTAATCTCTCCATTATCAGCAAAAACCAGTTCGCTCAATTCCTGGTAGAGGCTGGGGAATGAGGCATAGATATAGTGCAGAATCTTCCAGGCCTGTTGCAGCTGGGCGTGGTCATTGACGGAGCCCAGTGCCAGGGCCTTGAGGGCCGAATCGGCGCCGGAGACTGTGGGCAGCTCCAGTTCGAAGCGCCCGTGCGGTAACGGGAGGGCTTCTTGCTCGTCGGTGAGGAGGTAGTATTCAGGTGCTGCCACGTAAGCCAGGGGCTGGTTTTCCACGAGGTCAACGAAAAGGGTATGGGGCAGCTTTCGGCCCAGGCGGACGCCGTAGACGTAATCGAGCTCCTCGACGCGTCCCTGGAGAGCTGGTAGGTCAACGTCAAAGACGCTCCCGGTAAGGGGTACCGCCATGGTCTTGACCACCTCGGCCCGGGTGAGGATATTGTTGCCCCGGACCTCAATGCGCCTGAGCTCGAACACCGCTATATTGTTCAGGTAGCTAAGGATACCTTTGCCGAGCGGCCACCCCGCTACGACGAGGATCGAACCTACAAATACCGAGCGGGCCCAGCTACCCAGGTGTCTGAGAGCGGATGGATCACGATTGGGCAAGGCCAGCATCCTCCCAGTAACCAGGCTGGAATCCGAAAGTTTTGATCTCAAATTCCAGCTGGGTATTGAACCGTTGTTTAATAGTTCGGGCCGCCAGTTTGATCAGAAAGGCCATGTCTCCGGCCGTAGCCGCGCCGCGATTAATGAAGAAATTGCCATGTTGGGTGGAAATCTCGGCCTCTCCCCGCCGCGTACCCTTGAGTCCAGCCCGGTCAATCAACATACCAGCCGCCATGTCCGGCGACGGGTTCTTGAAAACACTACCCGCTGACCGATATTTCAAGGGCTGGCGCGCCTTCCGCTCATTAGAGGCTAGCTTGCGCGTCCGGGAGATGGCCTCCGCTGTGCCCATCGCAAAATGGAATTCGGCTTCGACAATGATCTCATCCGGCCGGAAGCTGGAACTGCGGTACCCGAACTGCAGGTTCTCGCTCTGATAGACCTTTTCCTCACCGTTGAGGGTGAGGATGAGCACCTGATCCAGATGGGTAGAGATTTCGGCGCCGAAGGCGCCGGCGTTCATTACCAGGGCACCACCCAGCGTCCCCGGGATGCCGATAAGGCTCTCCAATCCGGTCAATCCAGCCTGGAGGCAGCGTTTTACCAGATGCCCGAGCATGACCCCGGCCTCAGCCGCCACCCTGCCATCTTCGATATGCAGGTTTTTCAGGGTACCCGCCAGGGATATGACGAGGCCCGACAGGCCGGTGTCACTCACCAGGCAATTGCTGCCCGCGCCCAGGCAGGTGACGGGGATTCCTTCCTGGTGGGCGAACTTGAGCACCTGCGCCAGCTCGACCCGATCATAAGGCTGGACGAATACCTCCGCCGGGCCGCCAATCCCGTAGGTGGTGTGCTGGCTGAGGGGCTCATTGAACAGGACACGGCCTTTTTGAACCCTGCTGTTTAGCGCTTCTTGCTGTTGCCGATTCATTACTGATCCGACCCAATGGGCACATTCCCCTGCAAGAGGGGTTCCTGGTAGGCGTGCCTGATCTTTTCGTTGTAATGCGTGATGTCACCGGCACCCATGGTGATGACCATGTCTCCCGGCTTAATCAAGCGGGCTACAATGGCGGGCAGATCGTTTTTATCCGGCGTGTAGGTGACCTGCTTATGGCCGAAGTGGGCGGTATCATTTGCAATCAGCTCGCCAGTGATTCCTTCGATGGGCTCTTCCCGGGCCGGGTAGATGTCGGTCACCACCAGCACGTCGCTGGCCAGGAAACTGCGGGCGAATTCCTGGTGAAAATCTCGGGTGCGGGTATACAGGTGGGGCTGGAAGATAGCTATCAGCCGTCGGTCCCAACCCTGATGGGCGGTCTGGAGGACGGCCGAGACTTCGCGGGGATGGTGGGCGTAGTCGTCCACAAATATGACGTCGTTGATGATTTCGATGATCTCAAAGCGGCGGCTCACACCGCTGAACTGGTTCAGCCCATTGATGATTTCCTTTAGCGGCACTTCCAGCTCCAGCCCTACGGCCACGGCCGCCAGGGCATTCTTGATATTGTGCTCACCCGGCACTTGCAGTTCCATCGGGAGCGGCTCCTGGCCGGGAATGACCAGTTCAAACCGGGTGCGGTTTTCATGATAGGTGGCTTTACGAGCGCGCACATCGGCCTGGGGGGCCAGGCCATAAGTTGTGACCGGCCGTTGCAGCCGCGGCAAAAGTGCCTGAACGTTGGGCTCATCCAGGCAGGCGACCACCCGGCCATAAAACGGAACCGCATTGGCAAAGAGGGTGAAGGCCTGACTGAGTTCATCGAGATTTTCGTAGCAGTCCAGGTGTTCCAGATCGATGTTGGTGATGACAGCAATGGTGGGGCGCAGTGACAGGAAGCTGCGGTCAAACTCGTCGGCCTCTACCACGATGATGTTCCCTTGGCCGCGGCGGACGTTGGCGGCCAGGCTCTTCACGATACCGCCGATCACCATGGTGGGATCGCGCCGGGCGGTAGTCAGCATGGTGCCGATCATGGAGGAGGTGGTGGTTTTGCCATGGGTGCCGGCCACGGCAATGCTGGTCTCGGCTACTTTCAGGAGTTCGCCGAGCATTTCGGCCCGGCGAATCACCGGGATACTGCGGCTCCGGGCGGCTTCAATCTCGGGATTGTCGGGTTTGACCGCTGAGGAATAGACCACCATATCACAAGCGTTAATATTGTCGGGGTGATGACCTTCGAAGAACCGAACGCCGGCCCTTTCCAGTTTATCGGTGATTTCTGAGCGGCGCAGATCGGAGCCCGAGATCTTGAACCCCAAGGTGTGTAGCAGCTCGGCCATACCACTTATACCGATCCCGCCCAAGCCGATAAAATGAATTTTTTTTATTCGCCCGAACATCACGTCTCAGCCAATTGTAAGATGTGCTCTACAATGATTTTGGTTGCGTCGGGCTGTGCCAGGCTCTGGGCGCGTTTTGCCATGGCCCGGAGCCGGTCCGGATACTGGATGAGCCGTTTGACCACTGCTTCTAATTTCCCCTGGGATAGCTCGCGCTGGGGTACCATCCTGGCTGCTTTATGATTGACCAGCACCTTGGCATTCCGGGTTTGATGATCGGCGGCCGCGGAGGGCAGCGGTATCAGGATTGATGGTTTGGCCATGTAGGTGAGTTCGGCGACGGTGGTGGCCCCGGCCCGGCATACCACCAGATCGGCGGCCGCATAGGCGGAGGCCATATCAGAAATAAAAGGCACGCAGGTTACGTGTTCAGTGTCGCCGGTTGCCTGAGCAAGGCGTTTATAACTGGCGGCTCCCGTTTGCCACAGTAAGTGGACGCCCATTTTTTCGGTGTAAGTGCGCCAGTGGGCTAAAAAGTGATTGTTCAAGGGGCGGCTTCCCTGGCTCCCACCGAGGATCAATACGGTTTGTCTGCGAGCTGGAAGGCCCAGTTGCCGCCGCGCTGTTTGCCGGTTGGGGATATTTCGATCAAAGCGGATCGGGTTGCCGGTGAGCACCCAGTCCTTGCAATGGAGGTACTGCAGGGTGGTTTCGTAAGTGAGGCAAACCAGGTTCGCGTTGCGAGCCAGGCGCCGGGTGGTGATCCCGGGGTACGAGTTTTGTTCCTGGATCAGGGTGGGTATTCCCTGCCGCTGGGCCTCCAGCAGAGGTAGGCCGGAAGCGTAGCCGCCGGTCCCAACGGCTACATGGGGTTTAAAGCCCTTTATAATCTGGCGACAGCGGAGTTGGGAGACAACAAAACGCCAGGGAAAGATGAGGTTGCGCCCCAGTGATAAGGGCCCCCAGCCACGTTGAATGCCACGAATGTTCAGAGGATAAAAGACCTCATTCTGGTTGGCCAGGATGCGCGCTTCCAGCCCGTGCCTGGAGCCGACGAAGCGGATATCACAACGATCGTCAATTTCCCTCAGACCTCTGGCAATAGCCAGGGCGGGGAAGAGATGACCACCAGTGCCTCCGCCGGCCATTAGCACTCGCAACCGCTCATGATCTTGCTTTGGCATATACCAGTTGACGATCCCACCGCCTGCGGCGGGTGGAAGCTGAAATGTTCAGTAATATCCCGAGACTGATCAGGGTGAAGACCAGGTGAGTGCCCCCATAGCTGATGAGGGGCAGCGGGATTCCGGTATTGGGAACCACTTCGGTCACGACGGCGGTATTCACCATAACGTAGATGATGAGGTTGAGCGCGGTTCCCAGGGCTAGCAGCATTCCGAACCGGTCGGGCGCATGCCTGGCAATCACGATAGCGCGCTGAAAGAGCCAGAAGAACGCGGCCAGCAGCAGAACGGCCCCGATAAAGCCCAGTTCCTCGCCGATTATGGCGAAAACGAAGTCCGTATGCGGTGCCGGCAGGAATAGTTTTTTCTCAACGCTGTTGCCCAGTCCCTGTCCCAGCCAGCCACCGTTGCCCAGGCTGATCAGCGATTGGGAGATCTGGTATTCGGCTCTGGGGGAGTCTATCAGCCCGAGGAAGGACTGGATGCGAATCCTGCGATAGGGCTCCGCGATCATGACCGCACCCATTAGCGGCAGCGAGGCAGCTACGAGGCCGGCCAGATGCCTGGCTCGGGCGCCTCCCAGGAACAGCAACGTGCATCCGAGTAGACCGGTAAGGGCGGCGGTGGAAAAGTCAGGTTCCGGAATGATGAGCACCATCATGAGGGCAATGACCACCACCGGGGGGAGGAAACCGCGTGCGAGGCTGGTGAGTTGAGATCCTTTACGATCCAGATATGCGGCTAAGTAGATAATCAGGCTTAGACGGGCAAAGTCGGAGGGCTGGATCGAGACCGGTCCCAACCAGAGCCAGCGGGCGGTACCCTCCCGACCAGTGGCGTAGTGAAGAAGCAGCGAAATGGTCAGCAGGGCAAGGGAGCCTAATAAAAGCCAATTGGCGTATTTTTTTAGATGGTGATAGTCCAAACGGCTGCAAGCGAACAGCAGGGCAGCACCTAACAGAGCCCGGGTCAGTTGTCGCTTGAGGAAGAACATGTGATCGCCGCTGATGTCCGCGGCCGTGTCGGCGCTGGAGCTGTAGAGCATCACCAACCCGACGCCGACCAGAAAGGTGGTGAGCAACACGGTCCAGGTATCGAAGCGCGGGGTGGTCGCGGCGCTAGGCATGAACGGCCTCATTCTGAAAGGAGAGCACGATGCGGTGGAACGCCGCACCGCGTTCTTCGAAATTGGCAAACTGGTCGAAGCTGGCACAGGCGGGGGCGAGCAGCACTACATCGCCCGGTCGGCTGGCTTGACGGGCCTGTTCGACAGCTGCAGTGAATTCCGGTTCAAACCGTATGGGCACGATCCCCTGGAAAATCTCGGTTAACCGGGGTCCCGCCTGGCCGTAGGTGATGAGCTGTTTGACCTTGTCGCGGATCGGGGCGCTGAGCGTGGGATAATCGGGGGCATCCTTCTCGCTGCCGCCGAGGATCAAGATGATGTTGCCGCTGAAGCTGGCCAGGGCCATGCGGGTGGAGGCCACGTTGGTGGCCTTGGAATCGTTGTAGTACCGGACGCCGTCCACCTCGGCCATCAGTTGCAGGCGGTGGGGCAGCCCCTCGAACCGTCTCATTACCTGTGCGATGGCTGAAGTTTCGACTCCCATTACGCAGGCGGTCGTAGCGGCGGCCAGGAAGTTCATAACGTTATGGGGTCCCGGTAGCGGGAGCTCATTCAAACGGATCAGTCGCTCTTCCCGGTGAACGATCCACTCGTTCTCCCGGGTAAACAGGGTATCTTCGGCAGATAGCGCAGTGAAGGGCACCGCTCCCCTGCGGCCTTCCAGAGCGGCGCGGAAAAAAGCGTCGTCGCGGTTATAGATAATCCACCCTTCCGTATCCATATTCCGCAGCAGCAGGAGTTTCGCCTGCCCATAGTCTTCAAGGCCGGGGTAGCGGTCGAGGTGGTCGGGGGAGAGGTTCAGGAACACGGCCGCGGCGGGTTTAAAACCTTCGAGGTGCTCGGCCTGGAAGCTGCTGACCTCCACTACATGCACGGGGGATTTTGGTCTCAGATCGAACTCTTCCATGACATTGCTGGCGAAGGGAACCCCGATGTTGCCGCCCAGGAAGCTGCCCCATCCTCCGGCGGCCATCATCTGGTGGATCATGGTGGTAACGGTGGACTTGCCATTGGAGCCGGTGACGGCGATTACAGGTGCCGAGGTGAACCTGCCGGCTACTTCCACTTCGCTCAGCACCGGTAATCCCTGTTTCAGGAAGGAGGCTACGATGGGGTGGGTGTCCGCAATACCGGGGCTCAAGATCAGGAGCTGGCCAGGGAGTTCTTCAGTTTCGTAACCATCTGTAATAATAATGATTTCGGAAATGTCCAGAGACCGGGCGATTTCCTGGTGAGATTTGTTATCGTCTACCAGAGCGACACGAGCACCGATAGAATGCAGTAGACGGCAGACCGCCAGCCCGCTGCGACCGGCTCCCAGAACGATGATTTCCTGACCGGAGAAATACCGGGCAGCCTGGGAGAAACGGATTCCGGGAGCTGATAGCACTACAACACCTTGAAGGAAGACAGGCTCAATAGGGCCAGCAGGATACCCATGATCCAGAATCGAATCACAACCCGGCTCTCGGGCCAGCCCCGGAGTTCGAAATGGTGATGCAGCGGAGCCATGCGGAAGACCCGCTTGCCTTCACCGGTCAGACGACGGGACAACTTAAAATAGCTTATCTGGATAATAACGCTGAGCGCTTCGGCGACAAAAATGCCGCCGATGATAGTCAGCAGGATTTCCTGCTTGAGAATCACGGCCATACATCCCAGCGCCGCGCCCATGGACAGCGCACCAGTGTCTCCCATGAAGACTTCCGCTGGTTTGGCGTTGAACCAGAGGAAGCCCATGCATGCTCCCAGCAGGGCCATGGCGAAGATGAACAATTCTCCCGAACCGGGCAGATAAAAGATGTTGAGATAGTCGCTGAAATCGACGCGCCCCATGACGTAGGCAATGGCCCCGAAAGCCAGCACGGCAACGGCCATTAAGCCGGTCGCTAACCCATCGAGCCCATCGGTGAGGTTGACGGCGTTGGAGGTTCCGGTGATGACTATTATCACCAGCGGGATGTAGAAAATGCCCAGGTCTAGCGATCCATTAGCAGCAAACGGCAGACTGATCGCGGAACGGATTTCGGCATTGGCGGGCCAGAAATACAGCCAGCAACCGATGAATAATCCCAGACTGATCTGCCCGGCCAGTTTATAGCGGGCGATAAGACCGGCGGGTAATTTCCGGATGTCTTTCAGATAGTCGTCTAACAAGCCGATGAGGCCCATCCACGCCAGCGCGATCACAGCCATAATGATATAGGGTTGCTCCAACCGCGCCAGCAGGAGGGTGGGCAGCAATACCGCGATTAGAATAATAGTGCCACCCATGGTGGGGGTGCCCCTTTTCCTGGCGTGGGTGACCGGTACGGTGGGCCTTATGGCCTCGCTAATTTGCATGCGGTTGAGCCAGCGTATCAGGGCCGGGCCGATCCAGAAAGTAATAAGCAGGGCTAACACCGCCGCGGTGGCTCCCCGGAAGGTGATATACCGCAGGAGATTGAACCCGATAAACCAGTCCCGTAGCGGGAAGAGCAGGTGGTAGAGCATAGCTAGTGGTTAAACACCTCCTTGATAACGGTATCCATGGCCATCCCGCGGCTGCCTTTTACATAGACCACATCCCCTGGTGATACGATCTGGGTCAGGACACGGCTCAACTCCGACTTATCCCCGAAGTGGCGGGCATCCAGGCCTGCCGAGACGGCGGTGCAGTAGGTGGCGTAGGTTTCAGGGCCGAAGCATAGCAGT